>JAGBTL010000184.1 GCA_017631355.1 Clostridia bacterium | reverse complement strand
CGGTGTGCCCACTCTCTATGAGGCGCTGATAAACGTTGAGGGCGCCGATTCTCTTGATTTATCCTTCTTGAAATATGCGGTCAGCGGTGGCGATAGTCTGCCAAAGCCCCTTGAGGAAAAAGTAAATGAATTTTTCCGCAGCCACAATTCAGACGTTTGCATTTGTGAGGGCTACGGAATGACCGAGGGCCTTGCTGCGTTGAGCCTGTCTGTTTCAGAGGGCTACAAATCCGGCACTATCGGTAAGCCGCTTATCGGCAATGAGATGTGCGTTGTGGAGCCTGGTACAACAAACGTTTTACCCGCAGATTCTGACGGTGAGCTTTGTGTTTGCGGTCCCACAGTTATGCTTGGCTACAGAAACAACGAGGTTGAAACAGCCAACACCCTCAAGCGCCATAAGGACGGCAAGGTGTGGCTCCATACAGGTGATATGGCATCCATTGACAGCGAAGGCTTTGTTACCTATAAATTGAGAATTAAAAGATTGATTATTTCATCGGGCTACAACGTTTATCCCACACAGATTGAAAAGACCATTGAGGAGCTGCCCGAGGTTCTTAAATGTGCGGTTGTTTCAATGCCTCACCCCTATAAAAAAGAGGTTGCAAAGGCATTTATCATCCTGCAGAAGGGCTGTAGTGCAGATACCTTTACCGTGGATAAAATCAAGCAGCATTGCAAGAAGAGCCTTGCACACCATAGTGTGCCGTATAAATATGAGTTCGTTAAGGAGCTGCCTAAAACACCTTACGGCAAGGTTGACTTTTTAAAGCTTCAGAACGAGGCGTAAAAAATACCACCTGAATCAAGCTGATTCAGGTGGTTAATTTTTGGGTTAGTCAAAGAGATAAACTCTTGTTTCGTAGGGCTTTGTAATGAATGTGTTGTCAGTAACTGTTGTATCCTTATAGTTTGAAAGCACGCATTTGCCCTTTGCAAGGTCAAAGCCCTTGGGAGCCTTGAAGCGGATGCCCTCCTCTGTGAAGGAGTTAACAACAAGAAGACGCTTGCCCTCGTAGTTTCTTTCGTAAACGTAAAGGTCCTTGCTGTTCTTCATGTGCTCCTTGTAGTCGCCGTAGATAACAATTTCATTTTCCTTACGGAACTTGAGAAGTGCACGGTAGAAGTTAAGGATACTGTCAGGGTCCTTTTCAGCAGCTTCAACGTTGATTTCCTTGTAGTTGGGGTTAACCTTGAACCAAGGCTCATCTGCAGTTGTGAAGCCTGCATTCTTTGAATCATCCCACTGAACAACTGTTCTTGCATTATCGCGTGAAGCGTAGTTTGCAAGGTTGAGTGCCTTTTCATCACCCATAATCTTACGTGCAACGTTGTAGTTGTTGATTGTGGAAACGTCGGTGTATTCATCAATGCTCTTGAAGGGGTAGTTGAGCATACCGATTTCCTGACCCTGATAAATGAAGGGTGTACCACTCTGACAGATGTATGTAGTTGCAAGCATTTTTGCACTTTCTACTCTGTACTTTGTGCTACCGTAACGGCAGATAACACGAGGCTGGTCGTGGTTTTCAAGGTAAAGAGCATTCCATGCCTTGCCGTAAAGGTCCTTCTGCCATCTTGAGAAAACCTTTTTAAGTGTTTTGAGTTTGAACTTTGTTTTGAACCAGCTGTAGAACATACAGTCAGCTGCCATGTGCTCAAAGTGGAACATCATATTAAGCTGCTGGTTTTCGCCCTCTGTAATGTGCTTGAGAGCCTTCTTGGTGGTCATCATAGGAGCCTCACCAACGGTCATACAATCGTATTTGTCAAGAACCTCGGTCTTGAACTCCATAAGGTACTCGTCAAGGTGAGGACCGTGCATATAGTTTTCAATACCTGTTGCAACGGGGAACCAATAGGGACTTGAGGGAAGCCCCTCTTTTTTGGAGATGAATGTGATAACGTCCTCGCGGAAGCCGTCAACACCCATATCAAGCCAGAAGCGGAGAATGTCCTTAACCTCTTCACGAACCTCGGGGTTGTCCATGTTAAGGTCGGGCTGCTCAACTGCAAAAAGGTGGAGGTAGTATTCCTCGTTCTTTTCGTTGTAGCCCCATGCAGGACCTGCAAAGGTTGACATCCAGTTGTTGGGACGACGCTTGCCGTTTTTGCCCTTACCCTTGCGCCAATGGTAGTAGTTGTGATATTTGCTTGTGGGGTCCTCAATACCCTTGAGGAACCATTCGTGCTGGTCAGACGTGTGGTTAACAACAAGGTCCATAATAACCTTCAGACCGCGCTTGTGAGCCTCGTCAAGCACAAGCTTGAAGTCCTCAAGTGTGCCGTATTCGGGCTGAATGCTGCGGTAATCGGCAATGTCGTAGCCGTAGTCCTTCTGTGGTGATTTGTAAAGAGGGGAGAACCAGATTGCGTCAACACCAAGGCTCTTGATGTAGTCAAGCTTTGAAAGCACACCCTTGAGGTCACCGATGCCGTCGCCGTCACCGTCGCAGAAAGAACGGGGCCATACCTGATAAACCGCCATTTCTTTATACCAAGTTTTTTTCATTGTAAAAACCTCGCTTTTAAATTTATCTTATAAAGTGTAACACATTGTATATAAAAAGACAACTGTTTAACGAGTGTTTTTTGTGTAAATTTGCGTAAAATTTGTTGTTCTTAAGAAAAAATTAACGAAATAGTAAAAAAATACTATGTACTTTTGCGGTAATGTATTGTATAATGTTCACGAATATAAACACTTTGTGTGAGGTACATAGATGAAAAAGACTTCCAAGCTTATTATATCACTTGCTGTTACACTTGCAGTTTTTGCAACTGTTCTTATTGTGGCAGTTTTCAAAAATGATGAATCAAAAGCTGCACAGCCTTCAGTTATTTATACTCTGCAGCCCACAGTCAACACCATCCCTGCGGATACAAACGCATACGTTGACATCAATGCATTGTATAACAATATGGTCTCTGATACCGATGCGGCTTACACGGCAACCACCTTGTTCAACGGTGGTGTAACAGTTCCCGGTACGGGCACAAGCAACGTAACACAGTTTATCTATGTTGACCAGAACGGCAACGTGATTGACCCCAACAGCATAGGCACTATTGTTGTTACACAGGGTGCTAACAACGGCGGTGAGGTTATGGACGATGCCGTAATTCAGGATAACTCACAGGCTAACGATAACAACGTAACACTCAGTGAGTATGAAATCAATTCACAGGGCGTTATCACAAAGTACAATGGTTCAAGTGCTCTTGTTATGATTCCTGAAAAAATCAACGGAGTTTCCGTAACAGGTATTGGTGACAGGTGCTTTGCTGATAGCTCAATAAAGAGTGTTTACATTCCCGGCTACGTAACATATATCGGCAACAAGGCTTTTGAAAACTGTCTTTACCTTCAGAGTGTAAATTTTGTTGATATGAAGGCAAGGGTTACAATCGGCACAGCGGCATTCCAAAATTGCCCAAGCCTTACAACTGTTCATCTTCCTGCAGCTAAGCTTTCTGATACTGTGTTCGGTAATTGCACAGCACTTTCATCTGTGAGCTTTGCAGAGGGCACAGAAAAAATCGGTATGTATTGCTTCAGCAATTGCAAGGCACTTGCATCCGTTTCAATTCCCGAAAGCGTGAATCTTGAAAATATCGGACAGGATATTTTCTTCGGCTGTGACAGAGGTAAGCTTACCGTTATCACACCATACGGCTCCGATGCAGAAACCTATGCAGTTAATGCAGGTGTTACGACAAGAGAACCGTAAAATAAAATATATTAAAACAAGCCTTATATCTCCCTTCGGGAGGTGTAAGGCTTTTTAACGCCCGTACAAGTTTTACATATACTGTAATGATATTTAATTTTTGTCATTACAGTGATTATTTTTGCCAAACGGGGCAAAAATAAGGTTGTAAAACATATTTTCGGAGCTGATTTTTTTGAATATCAAACGCGGTGATATATATTATGCAGATTTAAGTCCCGTTGTCGGTTCGGAGCAGGGTGGAGTGCGCCCCGTACTTATTGTACAGAATGACGTGGGGAACAAATACAGTCCCACGGTGATAGCAGCGGCAATTACAAGCCAACAGTTCAAAACAAAGCTTCCCACCCATATTCCTGTAAATGCAGACGTGTGCGGTCTGTCAAAGGATTCGGTTGTTTTGCTTGAACAGATTCGTACCCTTGATAAAAAGCGCCTTCGTGAAAAAATGGGTAATCTGCCTGAAACGGATATGGACAGAATAAACGATGCCCTGTCTGTCAGTATTGGGCTTGACAGATAACTGAAAATGTAATTATTTACATTTGATATATTGTATAGAATAATAAGCCTCTTCAACTTGACAATAAGTCGTTTGTGGTGTAATATTTATTTGTAGAAATTTGTCTTATCCAATTTTCCGGAGGTTTATTATGTCAAAAAGATTCTTTACCTCAGAGTCTGTTACAGAGGGTCATCCCGACAAGGTCTGTGACCAGATTTCTGATGCTATACTTGATGCAATGCTTGCTCAGGACCCAATGTCACGTGTTGCCTGCGAAACCACCTGCACAACAGGTATGGTTATGGTAATGGGTGAGATTACAACCAAGGCTCAGGTTGACATTCCCGCTATTGTGCGCGGTGTTGTTAATGACATCGGCTTTAACAATCCTGAGTATGGCTTTGACGGCAATTCCTGTGCGGTTTTCACCACTCTTGACAAGCAGTCACCCGACATTGCAATGGGTGTTGACAAGTCATTTGAGCTTAAGGGCGGCGAGGATGATGCATACAATCTTCACGGTGCAGGCGACCAGGGTATGATGTTCGGCTTTGCTTGTAACGATACCGAGGAGCTTATGCCCCTTCCCGTTTCACTTGCTCACAAGCTTGCG
The DNA here is from genome assembly GCA_017631355.1 of Clostridia bacterium. Taxonomy (GTDB): domain Bacteria; phylum Bacillota; class Clostridia; order Oscillospirales; family Acutalibacteraceae; genus DTU089. Next base: position 21,584 of record JAGBTL010000184.1, on the reverse strand, counting down.
CTCCGTCTTACTGCAGTTCGTAAGGACGGTACACTTCCTTACCTTCGTCCCGATGGTAAGAGTCAGGTTACCGTTGAATACGATGAAAGCGACAAGCCTGTTCGTGTTGAGGCAGTTGTTGTTTCATCACAGCACGATCCTATGGATATCGAAATCCTTCGCAAGGATATTCTTGAGAACGTAATCAAGCCTGTAATTCCTGCACAGTACCTTGATGCTGATACCAAGATTTACGTTAACCCCACAGGTAACTTCGTTGTTGGTGGTCCTGTTGGTGACAGCGGCCTTACAGGCAGAAAGATTATCGTTGATACATACGGCGGCTATTCACGTCACGGCGGTGGCGCATTCTCAGGTAAGGACCCCACAAAGGTTGACCGTAGTGCTGCTTATGCTTCACGTTACGTTGCAAAGAACATTGTTGCAGCAGGTCTTGCGGATAAGTGCGAGGTTCAGCTGGCTTATGCCATCGGTGTTGCACGTCCTGTTTCTGTTCGTGTTGATACCTTCGGCACAGGCAAGCTTTCAGATGTACAGCTTGAAGCAGTTGTGGACAAGTGCTTTGACCTTCGCCCCGCAGCTATCATTGAAAAGCTTCAGCTCAGAAAGCCTCAGTACAGACCCCTTGCAGCATACGGACACATGGGCAGAATTGACCTTGACGTTGCTTGGGAAAAGACTGATATGGCTGACGCGCTTAAGGAAGCAGCACAGGCTTTATAATTAACTATGGATAACAAGCAGACCGAAAAGAACGTTCACGATGGTCACAGACAGCGTGTCCGTGATAGAGTTTCTGAATATGGTTTATCACAGCTCAAGGACCACGAAGTCCTTGAGCTACTGCTATTTTATATCATACCTCGCGGCAATACTAACGATATTGCACACCGTCTGATTGATAGCTTTGGTTCGTTGAAGGGTGTGCTTGATGCAGATGTTCCCGAGCTGTGTTGTATAGCAGGTGTGGGAGAGCAGTCTGCATTGTTCCTTAAAACAATTGGCGAGGTGCATCGCAGGTCTTGTCAGACAAGGGTTGACAAGCGGATTCTGTACAAAAGCCACGATGATTATTGTGCGCTTGCAGTCAGCCGCTTATATGGCGAGTCAAAGGAAAAGGTGTTGGCATTTTGTCTGGATGCATCGGGCAGAGTAAAGGCAGAAATTGTTGTATCCGAAGGTACGGAAAACACGTCCTTTATTGACGTGCGTAAAATAGTTCAGGGCGCAATGGGGTGCGATGCCACCATAGTTGTTCTTGCACATAACCACCCTACGGGTAGCGGTGAGCCCTCTGCAAGCGATATGGATGCCACACGCTCTTTAAGCGTTACCTTAAGAAAACTGCAGGTAATGCTTGCAGACCACGTTATTGTGGATGAAAACAATCAGGCGCATTCAATGTATATGATGCCTGAGGCAAGGTGCGTTTTCTATTGATGAAAAAAGAGCCTTACAATACGTGAGGATAAAATAAAGCTGGTAAAATCGGCACACAATGCGGCAGGCAGAGTGTGCCGTGTTTTTTTTATGCTTACCGAGCCGTAATAAACCGTCATTGTGTAAAAGGTGGTTTCAGTTGACCCCATCATAACGCTTGCCACTCTGCCAATGAAGCTGTCAGGTCCGTAATCCTTGAGTATGCCCTCGTATATACCAAGTGAGCCGCTTCCTGATATGGGCGACAGTATTGTCAGGGGAGTAAGCTGTTCGGGAATACCCAATAGCCTTGCAGCAGGCGCCATAAACGAGCAGACAATATCTAAAGCACCCGAGGTCTTCAGCATTTCAATTACAACAATGAGCGCAATAAGTGAAGGCGCAATACCCAACACAATTTTAAAGCCGCTCTTTGCACCATCAAGGAAAACGGAAAACACGTCAACACCCTTAAAAAGTCCGTGTAGCATAATAAAAACCACAATAAAGGGAATAACAAAATCACTTGCCTTTGTCATTTGTGAGCCTCCTTAATATTGCGGTCATACAAATTCCTACTGCTATTGAACAGGCAGAGGTTAAAAGTGCAGGGAACAAGATTTCCGTAGGTGCCGTGCTGCCATATTCGCTGCGGAGCATAGCAATTGTTGTTGGTACAAGGTGCAGCGATGCCGTGTTTATTACAACAAACCTTATCATATCATCACTTGCGCTATCGGTGGGGTTAAGGCTCTGAAGCCTGTGCATTGCCTTCAGACCCAAGGGGGTTGCCGCATTGTCAAGCCCTAACAGATTTGCGGTCATATTCATTGCTATATATTCCTTTGCTTCCTTGTCCTTCAGTTTAGGGAATAATACTTTCAAAAGGGGGGCGAGCAGACGGCACAGCCTTTGCGTTAGTCCGCTTTTCTGTGCAACGCTTACAAAGCCGTTCCACATACAAACAATTCCCAAAAGCTTTATTCCCAGACTTATTGCACCTGAGCCGCCGTTGATAATTGCAGTTGATAAATTACCCATATTGCCTGTTGCGATTGCGCAGAAAAAAGAAAAAACCGCCATAATCGGCCATAAATATGTCATCATAGTACCTTTTATCACCCCGAGAGTGAGTGTATTCGAACCAAATATGCCTTGAATGTCCGATTTCACGCACCTTTTATATTTTTTTGTCTTGATATACGACAGTATAACTTCGCCAAAGAAAATCTAAAATGCACGCAAACTCGAACATTTAAGGTTCTGCGAAGTTTAATACTTGGCAATTTTTTCAGTAACAAGGCAAAACTCGCAGGAAGGCTTTCTCCTTTCAAGAGTTTTAACGATGTTACTGGGAAAAGTGACTGTATTAAACCATATTTGGTCCGGATACACTCACTCTTAGGAAGAATTTTCTTGACTATATCACAAGATGTTGTATAATAGTATGGATATAATACCCAAACTTTGTATTTTTGTAGTACAGCTTACGAAAGGAAAGTAGATACATGGCAAAAGCACAAACACCCAAAGAATACGGCAATGACAGTATCAAAAAGTTAAAGGGAGCTGACCGAGTAAGAAAGCGTCCTGCGGTTATTTTTGGTTCTGATGGCCTTGAGGGTTGTGAACACTCCATTTTTGAAATTATTTCCAACTCAATAGACGAAGCACGTGAGGGTCACGGTAAAAAGATTGTGGTTACACGCTTCCTTGACCACTCGGTAGAGGTTCAGGACTTTGGTCGTGGTATTCCTGTTGACTATAATACCCGTGAAAAGTGCTATAACTGGGAGCTCGTTTTCTGCGATTTGTACGCAGGTGGTAAGTATGACACAAACGACGGTGGCAGCTATGAATATTCATTAGGTCTTAACGGTCTCGGTCTTTGTGCCACACAGTACGCTTCAGAGTATATGGAGGCGGAAATTCACACAGGCGGTTACTGCTATGAGCTTAAGTTCAAGGCAGGTAAAATCAACGGTGAAATGGTGAAAACTCCTTATGATAAAAAGGACACGGGTAGCCGAATCAAGTGGCGCCCTGATATGAAGGTTTTCACAGATATAAACATTCCCCTTGAATATTTTCAGGAAACACTCAAAAGGCAGTCTGTTGTTAACAACGGCATAAAGTTCATTCTTAAAAATCAGCTTACTGAAACAAAGTTTGAAACCTTTGAGTATATGTATGATAACGGCATCGTTGACTACGTAAACGAGTTTATCGGTGACGATGGACTTACAAGTGTTCAGTTCTGGCAGGCAGACCGTAAGGGTCGTGACCGTGAGGATAAGCCCGAGTACAAGCTGAAAATGAATATGGCACTTTGCTTCTCAAACAAAAAGCAGCTTAAGGAATATTACCACAACTCAAGCTTCCTTGAGCACGGCGGTGCTCCTGAAAAGGCTGCGAAGAGTGCCTTTGTTTCACAGATTGACGCTTATCTTAAGCAGAGCGGTAAATATGTGAAAACCGATGCTAAAATCAGCTTTCAGGATATTGAGGATTGCCTCGTTTTCGTTGTATCCTCATTCTCTACACAGACCTCTTACGAGAACCAGACCAAGAAGGCTATAACAAACAAATTCATTCAAGAGGCAATGACAGAGTTTATCAAGCATCAGCTTGAAATTTACTTCATTGAAAACAAGCTTGAGGCAGATAAGCTTTGTGAACAGGTTCTTATAAATATGCGCTCCCGTATCAAAGCGGAAAGCACACGCCTTAACCTTAAAAAGACCTTATCTACATCTAATGATATGACAAGCCGAGTTGAGAAATTCGTTGATTGTCGCAGTAAGGATAAAAATGAGCGCGAAATCTTCATAGTAGAGGGTGATTCAGCTCTTGGTGCTTGTAAGCAGGCACGCGACTCATCCTTCCAGGCGGTCATTCCTGTCCGCGGTAAGATTCTCAACTGTCTGAAATGCGATTATAACCGCATTTTCAAGAGTGATATTATTGTTGACCTTGTTAAGGTGCTTGGCTGTGGCGTTGAGGTTACAGGTAAGCACAGCAAGGAGCTTTCAATGTTCAATCTTGATGCCCTTCGTTGGAATAAGGTTATCATCTGTACCGACGCCGACGTTGACGGCTTCCACATTAGAACACTTATTCTTACAATGATTTACCGACTTATGCCCACCCTTATCCGTGAGGGCAAGGTGTTTATTGCGGAATCACCCCTTTACGAAATCACCTCAAAGGGTGAAACGTGGTTTGCCTATACTGAAAAGGAAAAGGCAGATGCACTTGAGCAAATCGGTAATGCAAAATATACCATTCAGCGTTCAAAGGGACTTGGTGAAAACGATGCCGATATGATGTGGCTCACCACTATGAACCCCAAAACACGTCGTCTTATAAAGGTTGAGCCAAACGACGTTGAGGAGCTTGTTTCAGAAAAGTTTGAGCTCCTTCTTGGTGACAATCTTCAGGACAGAAAAGACTATATCGCAGAAAACGGTCATTTGTACCTTGACCTTGCAGATATTTCATAATAGGAGAAACTTATGGCAAGAAAGAAAAAAGAAACAAACCCTGCCGTTGAGGAAACGGCAAAGGCTAATATTATAGGTGCGGGTGAGGTTGTTAATCAGCAGATTACCAAAACACTTGAAACAAACTTTATGCCATACGCTATGAGTGTTATTGTTTCTCGTGCCATTCCTGAAATTGACGGCTTCAAGCCCTCGCACAGAAAGCTTCTTTACACAATGTATAAGATGGGTCTTATCAACGGCGGCAGAATAAAATCTGCTAACATCGTTGGTAGAACAATGCAGCTTAACCCCCACGGTGATGCCGCTATCTACGAAACAATGGTCCGTCTTTCCAAGGGTAATGAAACACTTCTTCACCCCTACGTCGACAGTAAGGGCAACTTCGGTAAATCATATTCACGTAATATGGTTTATGCCGCATCACGTTATACCGAGGCAAAGCTTGAAGGCATCTGCACAGAGCTTTTTGCGGATATTGATAAGGATACTGTTGATTTTGTTGATAACTACGACAGCACCATGCGTGAGCCCACGCTCCTTCCTGTTACATTCCCGAGTGTGCTTGTAAACACCAACAGCGGTATTGCAGTTGGTATGGCAAGTAACATTTGCTCATTTAACCTCAGGGAGCTTTGCGAAACAACAATCGGACTTATCAAAAACCCCGATTTTGATGTTTTTGAAACTCTCAAGGCGCCCGATTTCATCGGCGGCGGTCAGATTATATATGACCGTAAGGCACTTGAGGAGGTTTATTCAACAGGCCGCGGCTCAATCAAAATCCGTGCAAAGTATGCTTATGATAAATCAAGCAACTGTATTGATATTACACAAATTCCGCCCACAACAACCTGTGAGGCGATTATTGAAAAGATAATTGAAAAGGTTAAGGCTGGCTCGCTCAGGGAAATCAGCGATATCCGTGACGAAACAGATAAGTCAGGTCTTAAAATCACTATTGACCTTAAGCGTGGCACCGACCCCGAAAAGCTTATGAAGCGCCTGTTCAAGATGACTCCTCTTGAGGATAACTTCAGCGCAAACTTCAACGTGCTCGTTGCAGGTGTGCCCAGAGTTATGGGCGTTGCCGAAATCCTCAACGAGTGGATTGCTTTCCGTTCAGAGTGCGTAAGCAGACGTGTTTACTTTGACCTTAACAAGGCAAAGGAAAAGCTCCACCTTCTCCTTGGTCTTAAAAAGATTTTGCTTGATATTGACAAGGCGATTAAAATTGTCCGCGAAACCAAGGAAGAGTCAGAGGTTGTTCCCAACCTTATGATCGGCTTTGGTATTGATGAAATTCAGGCAGAGCACGTTGCGGAAATCAAGCTCCGTCACCTTAACAGAGAGTACATTCTTAAGCGACTTGATGAAATTGAGGACCTTAAGAAGAGTATTGAGGATATGGAGGATATCCTTAACAGCAGGTCACGAATTAAAAAGATTATCGTAGAAGAGCTTACAAAGGTTGCCAAGAAATACGGCAAGGACAGAATAAGCGAGATTATATACGAGGCTGATGAGGAAGAGGAAATCGTTGAGGAAATTCCCGATTACGAGGTTAACCTGTTCTTTACTCGTGACGGCTACTTCAAGAAGATTACACCCCTTTCATTGAGAATGGGCGGTGAGCAGAAGCTCAAAGAGGGCGATGCAATGATGTATTCGGTCAGCACCACTAACCGTGCAGAGCTCCTGTTCTTTACAGACCAGTGTCAGGTTTACAAGTCACGTGCTTGTGATTTTGATGATACAAAGGCAAGCGTACTGGGTGACTTTGTTCCCACAAAGCTTGAATTTGATAAGGACGAAAAGCCTATTTATATGGCAGTTACAACCGATTATAAGGGTTATATGCTCTTCTTCTTTGAAAATGGTAAGGTCGCAAAGGTTGATATGAATTCCTATGCTACCAAAACAAACCGTAAGAAGCTTATCAAGGCATACAGCAACAAGGCTCCCATTGTTGCAGCACTCTATATTCCCGAGGAGGCAGAGCTTGTGCTCACCTCAACAGCAGGCAGAAACCTGCTTGTTAATACAGGTGCAATTTCTGCAAAAACCACCAAGGATACTGCAGGCGTTAACGTGCTCACACTTAAAAAGTATCACAAGCTTCAGAGTGTAAGATTCTATAACGAGGGCGAGTTCGCAAAGCCTCATAGGTACAGAACTAAAACTCTTCCTGCAGCAGGTGCAACCCTCAGCTCTGAGGACACCGCAGAGCAGCTTACTCTTGAATAAGCGATAAACAAAAAACACCTGCCCGAAAGGGCAGGTGAGCGTATAAAGCTTCAAGAGCCGTGGAATTTAGCATTCAACAAAGCCCGCAAACGCTTTTATGCTTCATACGCTGATATTATTATATCTCGTGAAAGCTTTTTTATACTTAACAAAAAAAGTTTCATAAATCTGCAAAAAAGACTTGCTTTTTGTTATTTACTATGATATTATATTCGGGCGTTATGAATTGACGACGTCCTAACGAAAGGAATTAGCATATGGAAACTTTGTTATGGTATCACTACCTTCTCGGTGCTGTACTTGTTCTTTCTGCAATCGTTATCGTTATTGCTGTTATGCTTCAGCAGAGTCAGCAGCAGGGTCTTTCCGGTGCTATCGCCGGCGGTTCAGACTCTTTCTTCGATAAGAATAAGGGCAGAACAGCAGAGGCAAAACTCGCAAAGATTACAAAGATCTTCGCTGGTGTTTTCCTCGTATGTGCACTTGGCGCAGTTGTGCTTTTTGCATTTGTAAAATAAGTTAACACAACCCTGATTCATTTCAGGGTTAAATATGAGTTATTAGCTCAGTAGGCAGAGCACCTGCCTTTTAAGCAGGGTGTCCGGGGTTCGAATCCCCGATAACTCACCAAGAAAAAACCTCGTTCGTAAGAACGAGGTTTTTTCAATGATGTTTGCCTTTGGCAAATGATGTCGTTTCACTAATGATGACGGCTGCGCCTGATGATGTCGCTGCGCTAATGTTTATTGGCAAACATCGCATCATTGAGAGCAAAGCGAACAACATCATTATGCAAAGCATAACATCATATCACCGTCAGGTGATGCATCATTGAAATGGTTGGAGAATTGTGATATAATAAATTGTAAGGGGGCGATTTTATGAAGGAAAATAAACTTGTTGAGTTATCTATGGATTTTTCTGTTGATATTATAAATTTAGTGAAAGTTTTAAAATCGAAACGTGAGTCAATTATCTCAAATCAAATCGGTAGGAGTGGAACGTCTATCGGTGCTAATATTCATGAGGCACAGTACGCACAGGGTAAAAAAGACTTTGTTTCTAAACTTGAAATCGCGCTTAAAGAGGCGAGCGAAACAGGTTATTGGCTTGAATTATTACATAGAACCAATTATATTGATGAACAATCATACCAAAAACTTTCGTCTAAGTGTACGTCGTTGAGAGTTATGTTGATATCATCTTGCAGAACAGCTAAAGAAAATATGCAATGAGATTTTGCGCTTGCATTAGTGTATGAATATTAAATTATGATATGATTTAAGTGAAGGGTAGTGTGGTTATGCGATTATATAGACCTGTTGGACAAAAAGAGATGGATTTAATTATTCAGTCTGATTATAAGGAATATCCGCCAAGACTTCCAGAACAGCCTATTTTTTATCCTGTTCTTAACGAAAAATATGCTCGTGAGATTGCTGATAAATGGAATAAAAAATCTGCTGACTCGGGTTATGCAGGATATGTTACCACTTTTGAGATTGATGATGCTTATATTTCCCAATATGATGTTCAAACAGTTGGTGCAAGCTATCATCAAGAATTCTGGGTTCCTGCAGAGGAACTTGAAAACTTCAACAGACATATTGTAGGTAAAATTGAAGTTGTTTAAAAGATAAGTATATTTCCCTGCTTCACTTAACACTTACAAGATGCCACAGTCCTTCAGGAATGTGGCATCTTTTTGACTATTCCAAAAAAATATATTATTCTTGTAACAAAATATGGTTTTGTCCGTCTAACAGGTGAGTGCTCAAGAAGGGGGTGGATGTATGGATGATTTGGAATTGATATTTAACAAATACTATAAGTATGTCAAGGGCTATGCTCTTTCTCTTTGCTTTGATGAAGCTCTCGCTGAGGAAATAACGCAAGAGGCTTTTTACAAGGCGCTTAAGAATGTAGATAAATTCAAAAACCAATGCCGTATGGAAACATGGCTTTGCACCATAGCACGAAATGAATTTGTTTCGTTGAAGCGGAAAAGAAAAACAGAAAGTATTGATGATTACAGCTTTCTTGTCAGCAATGAATCTGCCTCGCAGAGCGTTGAGGATAAGGAGCAGGTAAGACAAGTTCTTCAATCAGCCACACAGTTACCCACGCCTCATAAGGAGGTTTTCTATATGAAGGCTATGGGCGAGTTGCCTTTCTCCGTCATAGCCGAGGTTTACGGCAAAACCGAAAGTTGGGCGCGAGTTACATATCACCGTGCAAGGCAGAAAATAATCGAAAGGATGAAAGAGTATGAGTGAAATAAATTGTGGAATTATAAAAGATTTATTGCCGCTTTATGTGGATAACGTATGCAGTAATGAAACAAAAGATGTTGTTGAAGAGCATATCAATGAATGTAATTCCTGCTCTGAATACTGTTCTTCTCTGAAAAATGCGCCAACATTACCTGCCCTTGATTCCGATATAGACAAGGCAGTTGTCAAGGTGGGCAAGAGAATGAAAAAGCATACCAAAAAAGCCGTTGTCAGGGTGGTTTGCATCATAGCGTCAATTTTGTTGGTTGTGGGTATATTTGCCTTTTTGACAATTCCTCTGGCACTTGCCAAGGATAGCTACAACAGAACCTTCCTTGCTATGCAGACTGAACACATTGATTTGCTGGCTACTAATAAGCAAGAGCCTAACTTTAACGGCAAATACGGATCGTTGTATATCGATGACTCCTTTGGTAAATATACGGTAGAAAACCACACTGAGGATCATCAGCAGCTCGTTTTTGAGGATGGTAGAAAAATAAGCTTTTTGCGTTATAATGGTGAGGATGTACCTGCTCAGTATTTTCAGAGTTATATTGCCCAGGAGTATAACCCCTTCGTAACTACACATTTGCCTTTCCTTATTCCCGTTATTGAGAAGGGCGCAGAACAGCTCGGATTTACCTTTGATGACATAGATAGGGGAGATTTGAGAGTTTTTAAAACTCTTGCTGATACCCCTTGCTATGAGGTTGAAGGATATTTTAAGGAGTGCGCTTACTTCTATCTTTACGAAATTGTTATGCCGTTTACCAATGGTGCTCTGATGGTTGCAGAGGGCAACAATTGTGAAGGCTATGGCTATACACTGTATAACGAAAACGGCACAACCCATATGGTTGAAACACAGCTCAAGGGTAATATAGATGTGAGAACAACCATCGTTTTTATAGGCTTCTCCGAGGAGGAGGTAGTGAAACTATTTGCTTCTTACTTAATTGCTCCCTAAGTCCTTTTTTCCCACCTCACCGCAATAATCGTGCATATACCACCGATAACACCTGTGCTTCGGGCGGCGACAGCAAGGTCATCGCTCAGCAGCAAAAGGTGGTATTGGTCAGCACTCTGTGCAATTATTGCAAGTATTACTGCCCAAAGGGTGGTGAGCAGCCATATACGTATAATCAGCCTCGTGCCTGTTCCGAGGCTGTTATATTTATTTTTGAATCTGTTCATCCTTTTTGTCATTGAATCACCATATAAATATTAAAGGAAAATCGGGATGATATCAATGGTAATTGGTGCCACAAAATATTGTAAAGGTCTTGAATTAAATCACTCTATTTGGTATAATTACAAAAAATGATAAGGAGTGTAGCATTATGAAATGTCCTTATTGCGGTTTTGAAGAGAGCAAGGTTATTGACTCAAGACCTACCGACGAGGGCGAGCGTATCCGCCGCCGCAGAGAGTGTATGAGCTGTACAAAGCGCTTCACAACCTATGAAATTATTGAAAGTGTACCCATCGTTGTTGTTAAGAAGGACAAATCCCGCGAGGTATTTGACCGCGACAAGCTTTTCAACGGTATGATGCGCGCTTGTGAAAAACGACCTGTTTCAGTTGACGTTATTGAAAAGGCTATTGATGAAATTGAGGCAGAGCTTCAGAACTCACTTGACAGAGAGGTTACATCTGTTAAAATTGGTGAATACGTAATGGATAAGCTTAAGGATATAGACGAGGTTGCCTACGTTCGTTTTGCTTCCGTTTATCGTCAGTTTAAGGATATTAACACCTTTATGAGTGAGCTTAAAAAGCTGCTTATAGAAGAATAATGATTTTAAATAAGGCTGTTTTATAACAGCCTTTAATTTGTTTTTGAGATATGTCTTGTTTTATTTGTCCCGTTTGCTCGGACTCTCTTACAAAAAACGGCTCAGCATACACCTGTGAGGGCCGTCATAGCTTTGACGTTTCAAAATTCGGTTACGTGAATTTGCTTATGTCACAGCAGTCCTCGCTTAAGCGCCATGGCGATGACAAACTGATGGTGCAGGCGCGTCGTCAGTTCCTTGAACAGGGCTTTTACAAAGCTCTCAGCGACAAAATCTGTGAGTGCGTAAAGCAGCACGCAGCAGATGGCGGAGTTGTTGCGGACGTGGGCTGCGGTGAGGGCTATTATACAGCCGCAGTGTCACAAGCAGGGAATTACCATATCTGCGGTATTGATATCTCCAAGGATGCTCTGCGCTATGCTCCAAGGTCTGTGCCTTGTGGTGAGTTTGCAGTTGCCAGTGCATTTAATCTGCCGTTTCGTGATAACAGCGTTGACTGTGTTCTCAACGTTTTTGCACCATCGCCGTATAATGAGTTTCAGCGTGTTCTGAAGTCGGACGGTGTTCTCATCAAAGCGGTACCGCTTGAGGATCACCTGTGGGATTTAAAATGTGCCTTGTATAAGGAGCCCTATAAAAACAAGCCCGAAAGGCGTGACGACGAGCTTTTTGAGCTGGTCGAATGCCACGAATTAAAATATAAAATAAGGCTGACGGATAGTGAAGCAATCGGCAATCTTTTTAAAATGACACCCTATTATTACAAAACAGGGCGTGAGGATGCCGAAAGACTGCTGAGCCTTAATGAGCTTGAAACTACCGTTCACTTTTGTGTTGAAATCTATAAAAAGAGGTAATATTATGTACGAAAATAATTGGGAATCACTTAACAGTAGAAAGGTGCCCGAGTGGTTTGGTAAGGCCAAATTCGGTATCTTTATCCATTGGGGTCTTTACAGCATCCCTGCATACGCACCCGTGAAGGACTATGCAGAGTGGTACGGCTATTCCTGTAACCTTGAAAAGCCCGAGCACCCCTCACACCCCATGTACAAGGAGTATCACGCAAAGCACTATAACTCAAGACCTTACTATGATTTTAAGGATGAGTTTACAGGTCACCGCTTTGATGCAAATAAATGGGCAACGCTTTTCAAACGTGCAGGTGCAAAGTATATTAACTTTGTTTCAAAGCACCACGACGGCTATTGCCTTTATGAAACTGAGTATGCACCCGGACTTAACTCCGTTGAGTGTGCACCCAAGCGCGACTTCCTTATGGAGCTTAAAAACGCTATGGAGGGCACAGGCGTAAAATTCGGCGTTTACCATTCAGTATATGAATGGTGGCATCCCTATTACCTTGAGGACCCCGAAAAATATGCTTTGGAGCACCTTCACCCCATGCTCAAGGAGCTTGTTGAAAAATATCAGCCTGCTACACTCTTTACAGACGGTGAGTGGGAGCACGAAAGCAGCGTTTGGCATTCAACCGAGTTCTTGCAGTGGCTTTATAACGAGTCAAGCGTGAAGGACACTATCGTGCCCAATGACCGTTGGGGCAAGGAAACCCGCGGCAGAAAGGGTGGCAACTTCACTACAGAATACGGCATTATTGACGTTTACCTTGGCACAGAAAGAAGAATTGAGGACGTTGACCTTGACAGACCCTTTGAGGAGTGTCGTGGTATCGGCTGCTCATTTGGTATCAATAAGGAGGAGGGCTGCGAAAACTACCTTTCAGTTAAGGAGCTCCTTAAAACACTTTGTGACCTTGTTGGTAAGGGTGGCAACTTCCTTCTCAATATCGGTCCTGATTCTGACGGCACAATTCCGCCCCTTATGGAGGAGCGCCTTCTCGGTATGGGTAAATGGCTTGAGGTTAACGGTGAAGCCATCTACGACAGCGAGGTTTACAACAAAAAGCCTACAGCAGGTGTTTATTATACACAGCGTGACGGCAATATTTATGCTATTACAGAGCGCTTCCCCTCAAAGGCGACTCTTTTCCCCGAAATTGAATATAAGGACGGCTTGAACGTGACACTTCTTGGTAGTGATTGCGCTGTTTTTGCTGAAAACGTTGATGGCAAGCTTTCACTCAGGGCAGATATCTGCTCCCCCGAGGATGTTGCCTGCGAGCACCTTTACGTGTTTAAAATCAACTGATGATGCACCCCATAAAGCATTTCGTAACCATTACCAGACATCGCAATGTTGTAATTAAGCATTGCTTTAAGGCGGGCATCTTCTGGCAGGGGTTACGCCACGATTTAAGTAAATATACGCCAACCGAGTTTGTGCCCGGTATGAAATATTACACAGGCACACGTAGTCCCAATGAGGGTGAAAGGGATTTGTACGGCTACTCCTTGGCATGGATTCACCACAAGGGCAGGAATAAGCACCACTTTGAGTATTGGACAGATTATAACCCCAAGTCAAAGGTGGTTGAGCCTGTGAAAATGCCTGTGCGCTACGTTGCAGAAATGTTCTGTGACCGTGTTGCCGCAGGTAAGATATATAAGGGCGATTCATATACAGACCAGTCACCCATAGAGTATTTTATGGGCGGTAAGGGCAGAAGGGTAATCCACCCCGAAACCTCGGATTTGTTGGAGCAGCTCCTTACAATGCTTGCCGAAAAGGGCGAAAAAGAAACCTTTGCATACCTTAAGGGCATTGTGAAGCTTGATAAGATTGCTCGAAAAAAACAAAAATGAAACATAAAACCTCAACACGCAAGGCTGTTGTGTGTTGAGGTTTTTAACTAATTGTAAATAAACTTTAAGATATTTGTTATATTATTGTTTTTTTATTATTTATATGGTAAAATTACAAAAAACCTACTTCGGAGGGTATTATGAAAAAATTAACCATATCAATGATAGCCTTAGTGCTTTCTGCAATATTTTTAGTGCTCAGCGGCTGCGAGATGTCCTTTGACCTTGAGCCAACAACCATTCCTGCAGTTACTTCAACCGAGCCTGATACAGCCGTTATTGAGGTTACCGACGAAAATGGTGTTGTCCTTGAAACACAGACAGTTACCGCTTCGCCCGAGGCAGAGCAGTTTGTAAAGGATTTCTTTACACCCACAACCCAGCCTGCGGCACAGTCAGGCGACAATACTGCAAGCAAGCCCAATTCAGGCGTTTCAAACGACAGACTTCAGCAGGCAATTCAGCAGCAACAAACAACCAATGCTGACTCACAGAGCAGCACAAAGCCCGCAGGTAATGCAGGCAGTAGCTCTGCAGGCAATTCAGGTGGTAGCTTTGCTGATGCTGTTCAGGTTCAGCAGGATGACAGTGCTGTGCTCAAATCATCACAGTACCTTGTTTCTCTGCGCGCAGTATCTGCTGACGGTCAGGTTACAACCTATAAAATTGCACGCAAGAATAACAGAACAGCTCTTTTCTATGACCAGAACGGCGAGCAGATGGGCGTTATTCTTAACAAAGACGTGATTTACTATATGTCTGTAAATCAGAAGGTGTATATTGAAATTCCCCGTTCAACTCTTGAGGAATTAGCGCAGGAGCAGGATACTGAAATTGATTTTGATATGATTTATCAGGATCCCATGAACGTGGAAAGAACGCTTAAGAACACAGGCACCGAGGAGATTGACGGTGTTTCATATACCTTCAAGGAATATGAAAACGGCACCAAGGATTACTTTGTTGGTAAAACACTTATTATGACAACGGGCACCGATGGCTCCGTAATGTATTACGATTCACTTTCTCCTGTTGCTCCTGAATCTGTTTTCTTGCCACCTGCAGGCTTCACTAAAGAGGAGTTCAATGCAGAAAACGTTTCTGAAATTGTGGAGGAGCTTCCCTCGGAGCATGACCATGAGCATGAATAAGACTGCACTTGTTACAGGCGGTGCAAAGGGCATAGGAGCCGCCATTTGCCGTGAGCTTGCAAAAATGGGCTACAACGTTGCCATTAATTATAATTCCTCCTGTGAGGCTGCACAGAGCCTTAAGGCGGAGCTTTCAGAGCTTGCAAAGGTCAATACTTATCAGGCAGACGTTTCAGATTCCGCTCAGGTTGCTGAAATGCTCAAATCAATTGAGCAGGAGCTTGGCGGTGTGGACGTGCTTGTCAACAACGCAGGTATAGCAGAACAGGCTCTTTTTACAGATATAACCGATGATATGTGGCAAAAAATGATTGGCACAAACCTTACAGGAACCTTTAATTGTTGTCGCGGTGTGTTGCCCTATATGATAAACCGTAAGCAGGGCGTTATTGTGAACGTAACCTCAATGTGGGGGCAGGTTGGCGCATCTATGGAGGTGCACTATTCTGCAGCCAAGGCGGGCGTTGAAGGTCTTACAAAGGCTCTTGCCAAGGAGGTTGGGCTTTCAGGGGTAAGGGTCAATGCAGTTTCACCCGGTGTTGTGCTTACTGATATGATGGCGCAGTTCTCTGACGAGGACAAAGCAGTGCTGAGAGATGAAACACCCCTTAACAGGCTAGGCGCCCCCGAGGACGTTGCTCATACAGTCGCCTTCCTTTGCTCAGATAAGGCAGAGTTCATTACAGGGCAGATTATTCCTGTAAATGGCGGATACGTAATTTAATATAGCAAATAAGAAGCCTTAACTCGTTTGAGTTAAGGCTTTTTGCTTATCAGTCAACATATTCTCTTGTAACACGCTTGTTGAGGGCGCATATTGCTTCCTCGGTAGCACCGTGAATGTGTCGGGCAATTTCATCAAGGTGGTGAGTGTCCTTAATGAGAACAACCTCGTCGTCCTCGCATACGGCTTCATCCACAAGCAGGTGGGTGATATCCATTGTAACTGCTACAATGGGGTAGCGTTTGCCGTTTATGAACACGTCTCTGCCGATATTGGTTTTTGAAAAACCGTCACCAAAGCCGATTGGAACCGATGCAATGCGTGTGTTGTCCTTCGTTGCGGTGTAAGCGCGGCTATAAGCAACGCTCTGACCCTCCTTAAGGGTGAACACGTTCAGTACACGGCTTGTGAGTGAAAAGGTGTTTTCAAGGTCGGTATCTTCACTCTCGATTTTATAAACAATGTTGCCAAGCCTACAGGCGTTTGCGTAGTCCTTCTTGCCGTATCGGGGGAAGGTAAGGCTATTTGAAATGCTTACAAGCTCAAGGCTCTCCAAGGGGAGTCCTGCCGTCATATTTTCAAAGGTAGCGTATTCGTTTGCAGTGTCCTCTGCACACTCGGCATTGTAGCTGTGCAGGTAAATGCCCTTAAGACTGCATTTGCCGTTTGTGAGTGTATTCCATAAATTGTGGAATTCAGCAGGGGTGGTGGGACCACCAAGAATATCGCTGCCACCGTTTGCTCTTATAACCACCTGAAGGCCCTCGACTGCGGCTGCAGCTTCAGCCTGCTTTTGTGTGGCAACTGTTGCCCACAAGCTGTTATCTCGCATAACCTCAAGCTGTGCAAGGGGAACAGGGGTAAATAGCAATATTGGTGTGTTGGGAAAGTGCTCGCGGAGCGCAAGACCCTCCTCCAACAGACTTGCTGCAAGGCAGTTTGCACCGCCGTCAAGCATTGCTCTTACCACGTCAAAGCCGCGGTAGCCGTAGCAGTCGGCCTTAACAACCGCCATATAGTATTGGTAACCCTTGTATTTTTCAATAAGCCGTGTTGTGTTGCGCTTTATAGCGCCAAGGTCAATTACGGCCTTTGTGGGTCGGAAGTTTTCCATTTCTTATTCCAATTCCAGATCAGGTCTCTGGAATTCCTTTCTTTTTGCTTCGTAGCTTTCATAGAGTGCGCTTTCGAAGGGGAGCTCAGGGCTTTCAACACCAAGCCTTCTGAGCAACCATTTTGCAAGGTCGGGATTTGCTACAAGGAGCGGTCCTAACATATATGTCGCAATAAGATTGTCCTTGTAAATGCCCTCATTCTTAATGCCGGGGCAGGAGCCTGTGCCGATTTCAACCTTAGCCATTGTAAGCTCCTCGGGGATGCCGTAGGTCTCTGCAAAGCGGCTTGTGTAGCTGAGGAGTGTCATATCCTGAAACCTTGCCTGAATGAGTGTGTTGAAGCGGCGGGGAGCGTGACGGACACTGTGTGTGTCAAAAATTCCGAGTGCTTCAACCTTGCTTTCGTCCTCGCGCTCAATGTGCTTGCCGAGCAGCTCCATAGCGTTGCCAAGGAACAGAAACATTGTTTTTGAATTGTTGATTTTATCTGCAATTTCATCCTTGATGGGGAGCCATCTATCAAGCACAAGCTCCTGACTCTGTTCACTCATTGAGTACATACAGCAAAGGTCAATGTCCTCTGTAAGGAAATGGGGCTTTTCGTTAAGCTGTGTGAAGATGAACTCTGCCTCGGGAAGGCATTGCTGTAAAAATTTGGTGTTGCCCTTGTCACCGTAAAGGCAGCAAATCTGAGGGTATAAAATTTCTATTCTCATTTTGAAGCCTCCAATATTGCAAGTAATTTGTCCTTCATTCTGCATGAAAGGTTATATGTTGATGTATCATAAAGAATGAATACGTTGTCAACAAGGTCAACGTTTATAAGGTCAATACCCGCCATTTCATCAGGTGAGCAGGCAATCTTTTCCTCGGGCACACCTGCAAGGAGTGCGCGTACCTTGTGGTCGTAGCAGCGGGGGCCTGTGCAGATAATCTGCTCAACACCCTCGCGGGTCATAAATTCAAAGTCAACGTCGTAAATCCAGCCTGAGAACTCAATGCTCTTTTTACGGTCATAGTAGTCGTCAACTGCAATAACAACAGCCTTTTTGCCGGGCTGACTTGAGACGAAGTCAAAGGTACGACATGACGAAATACAGCTCTGACCCTTGCTCATGGCCTGTGTAACCTTAACACCATTAACCTCGGTGTGGTTAAGACGTGAATCGGGGACGTGGATTTTTTCAACAAGCTCCTGTACCTGCTCGTCTGTGTAGCCAACCTGTAAAAGTGTTGTGATAACAGTAAGCTGGTTGTAGATGTTGAAAATAATATCGTTGATAAGGGGGAAAACCATATCCTTACCGTTGTGGGTAAGTGTAAAGGTTTTGTTTTCTGAGTCAACCTTTGTTACAAGGTAATCAGCATTTTTGGACTCAAAGTCACAGCCGGGGCACCTTGCGTGACCAATGTGGTGGTAGCGAAGGTAGTCATACTTTAACTGTGTGCCACATTTGGGGCAAAGCGAATAGTCTGCAACAATGTTGATGGATTCCTTAATGTCTGTTGACATTTCAGCAATACCGTAGAACACGCGCTCATTGTTCTCCTTGAGCCTTGCAGAGCAGAGCTCGTCCGCATTGAGAATGAGCTTGGTTGTGTCGGGACAGTATGTGTCAACAACGCTGAAAATGTAATCGGGATGGGCGTTTCTCTTAAGACTGTCACGGAAGAAGTTTGTAACAACAAGGTAGTCAGGCTTAAGGAAGGGAAGGATAAGCCTTGATGCACGCTCATCTACCTCGTAAACAGTAACGTCAACCTTAACCTTGCCGAAAACGTTGAGGCTGTTTATAAGGTTCGTGGTACAACCGGGCACAATGTTTGAGCCTGTACGGTTGCTTACAACCTTTTTGCCGTCAGCGGTGAAGGCGTCTGTCAAAAGGTTTGAAACAGTTGTTTTACCATTTGTACCCGTAACACAGATAACAAGGGGTGCCTTGGGTGCAAGCTTTAAAAAGTCGGGACAGATTTTAAGTGCAATAACACCGGGGTTGTGTGATGCGTTGCGACCCAACAGTTTAATAGCGAATTTTGTGAGCTTAGCTGCCACAAGGGCAATAAGAAATCGTAATTTTGCCATTATTTTCTCTCTTTTCTCCGGCCTGTGACGAAATGCCGTAGGCTGTATTTTTAACGCATAATATTATACTATTTATTATCGTATAAATCAATGATTTTTGTATTATTAAAAATAAAACAGGCAGCTGCTGTTTTGTCGCAGATGCCTGTTTTATTTTTGGTGAGTTGTTTACGTGTGTAATTATGCTTATTTATTGTAGCACAATTCATTTTGACAATGCCCTGATTCTGTGAATTCAACAATGTTTTTGACTGTTGTTTCAGCAATGTTTTCAAGTGCCTCCTCTGTAAGGAATGCCTGGTGAGAGGTTACAATAACGTTTGGCATTGAAATCAGTCGGGCGAGGATGTCATCCTCAAGAATGTGACCTGAATTGTCCTCAAAGAACAGGTCGGATTCCTCCTCGTAAACGTCAAGACAGGCTGCACCCACCTTGCGTGATTTAATTCCCTCCAGTAGTGCCTGTGCATCAACAAGCGCGCCCCTTGATGTGTTGATAATAACAACGCCCTTTTTGCATTTTTCAATGGCGGCTTCGTCAATCATGTGGTGAGTTTCATCGGTGAGGGGACAATGGAGTGAAATAATATCACTCTTTGCGAAAAGCTCGTCAAGGGCTGTGTATCTTATGGTGTCGCCATTGTCAAGGTCGGGGGCAGGGTATTTGTCAAATGCCAATACATTCATACCAAAGCCGCGGCAGATGTCAATGAAAACTCTGCCGATTTTACCTGTTCCCACAACACCCACGGTTTTACCGTGCAGGTCAAAGCCTGTAAGCCCCGAAAGGCTGAAGTTAAAATCTCTTGAACGGATATATGCCTTGTGAATTCGCCTAATAGACGTCAGCAAAAGGGCAATAGCGTGCTCCGCAACTGCGTAGGGGGAGTAAGCAGGAACACGGAAAATGTGGAGCTTACCGCAAGCGTGCTTGATATCAACGTTGTTAAAGCCTGCGCACCTGAGAGCAAGAATTTTAATACCCATATCGCAAAGGTGGTCAATAACCTCTGCATTTATTGTGTCGTTAACGAAGGCGCACACACCATCATAGCCACGGGCAAGCTCAACCGTGTCCTCGTTAAGTCGTGTTTCAAAAAATTTGAATTTAACCCCGTAGTCGCTCCCATATTTTTCAAATGAGGGTCTGTCGTATGTCTTTGCATCAAAAAAAGCAATTTTCATATATGTCACCTTGTATCTGTGCCGTCCAACGGCAATAATTGTCCCTAATATTATATCACATACGTAATATTATTTCCATAATTGATTGGGATTAATTTTAAAAAAAGAAAAATTGGTTCAATTGCGTTCCACTTGCGAACACCCGATTGTGTTCGGCTTCGCCGAGGCGGTTCAAATATTGAGAAATGCTCTTTGAGTGATATTCTGTGCCAAAGCACAGGGTGATATATTTTGCAAAAAGCAAAATGTGATATTTCTGCCTTGGGCAGAAGTGATATTCTATCCGCATTTAACTCGGCTTAAGCCGAATATCACTGCAAGCAATATCACTTTCACAGAAAATAGAACTCGCGAAGCGAATAGAACTGCACCAAAAAACGCGCACCCTTTATGGGTACGCGTTTTTTGGTGCCGGTGACCGGACTTGAACCGGTACGATGTTGCCACCGAGGGATTTTAAGTCCCTTGCGTCTGCCTATTCCGCCACACCGGCACATCCACTAAATTATAATCATTATAACCTTTGTTGTCAAGGTTTTTAATTAAAATTTCAGGGGATATTTCGTTAAATATATATGCTTTTGTTATATAGCGTATTTCTCTTTATATTCGCTGTAAAGTGCTTTGAATTCTTCGTTTTCGGTTTTTATGCTGTTCAGGTACTGGTGGGGGTCAAAACTGTCAGACTGACCTTCAATAACTGCAACACCAATGTTTGAGCAATGGTCCGAAATTCTTTCACAGTTTGTGATAAGGTCGGACAGTACAAAGCCCATTTCAATCGTACAGTCGCCCTGCTGAAGTCTGCTGATGTGGTTTGACTTGATTTTTGCCGTCAGCTTATCAATGACCTGCTCAAGGGGCTCAATTTTGTTGGCGCCCTTAACGTCGTTCTTTTCATAAACGTTTGTTGTCATAATAATTATTTCGCTTATTGCACTGATGAGCACGTTGATTTCCTTAACAGCCTCTTCGGAGAATACAACCTTCTTTTCGTGTATTTCCTGTGCGGTTTTCTTAAGGTTGAGGGCGTGGTCACCAAGTCGTTCAAAGTCACCGATAGAGTGAAGCATACGCGAAATTTTGTGGCTGTCCTCGGCTGTGAGGGAAAATGTTGAAAGCTTCACAAGATACGTGCCAAGCTCGTCCTCATACATATCAAGCGTGTCCTCACACTCCACAATTTCCTTTGCAATTTCTTCGTCATAGTCGGTTAACAGCTTCATCGCCTTTTCAACTGTTTCCTTTGCAAGTAAAGCCATTTTTGTGGTGTAATTATCACACTCCATAATTGCAACCGCAGGGGAATTGAACAGTCTTTCATCAAGATAGGTTGCACGCTTGGGTGCATTTTCGTCAGTT
>JAGBTL010000183.1 GCA_017631355.1 Clostridia bacterium | reverse complement strand
GCTTCGATCATATATCTATTATCATTTGTGTAGAGAAAAATCGTTGCATTTTCTCTGTGAATAATAGGAGGAACTTCTACATCTATTATTATTTCATCGGTTTGATATGTATTAGCTGATGTTGCTGTTTGAGTTATATAAAGTATCCACATCCAAAACATCAGCAATAAAGCGTTCACAAAACAAAATAGTAGAATTGCTTTGTAAAATTTTTGCCTTTTCCTTTTCATAAAAACCTCAGTTTAATAATTAGTTTCGGGGTTTGTTTGCTATAAGTTTGGTATAACCATTCATAATTGCGTCGCAGACCCGATAATTCTGCATTCTGCATTTTGCATTTTGCATTTAATATTCAACTTTCTGCGGAATACCGCCATTTTTCTGTGATTTGTCTGCTCTGTAAACGCTCATATGACCTGCCATTGAATCAAAGATTGAGGTGCAAGCAAGGCTTGGCTCTTCGCCACGGATGAATTTAACGAAGTCCTCGGAGAGTCTTTCGTCACCGCCGCCGTGGCCACCGAAGGCGCCTACCATATCACCTGTAACCATAAGGTCAACCTCTTCAACGTCGCACTCCTCGTTGTGTGCATCGGGGGAGGGGTTTATTTTTAGCACGGTGTATTTTGATTCCTCAAAGTTACCGAAGATTTCACCCTTTGTACCAATAATATGTATTTTGCGGAGGCTCTGTGATGAGCCGCCAACCATATTGTGTGTGCCTGTTGCACCGCTTTCAAAGTTGATTAGCACGCTCTGGTGGTCAACAACGTCGTTATCGCACTTGTAGATACAGCGTGCATAGGGTGAGTCGCTCTTCATAAGAGCAATTTTGTCCTCTATGGTGGGGTTTTCAATGTGCTCTAATTTATCCCACACGTAGAATGCCCATCTGTCGGGGTGGTCAATATAAAGGCGCTTTGTTGAGTAAACACAGGTGTCCACGTGGGGACAGTCCTTCATACAGATTGTGCCTGCGCCCTCGGGAGCATTTTCGGGCTTGAACTGATATTTACCGCCAAAGGATGCAATCTGTGTGGGCTTGGTTTCGCTCATAATCCACATCATCAGGTCAATGTCGTGACAGCACTTTGCAAGGAGCATTGTTGTGTGGCTCTTCTGACTGTTTGCCCATTTACCGCGGACGTAGGATGTGGAAAGGTGGTGGTAGCTTACGTGCTCGGTCATCTGAATGTTGATGATATCACCAATCTCACCGCTTGCCACACGCTCTTTAATGCTATAATAGAAGGGTGTGTACCTTAACACGTGGCAAATCATAACCTTGGAGTTATTCTTTTTTGCACATTCCTTAAGGAGGAGTGCCTCGTTTTCATCAACTGCAAAGGGCTTTTCAAGGAGCATATCATAGCCGCACTCCAGAAGGGGAACAGCAGTTTCAATGTGCTGCTCGTCCATTGTGCCGTTAATAATTGCATCGGCAAGCTTACCCTTTGTTGCAAGCTCCTGTGCAGATTCAAAGCACATATCCTCGGAAAAGCCGAATTTTTCCATAACCATTTTACGCCTTACGGGATTGGGGTCGGCAACACCAACTATTTTAAGGAGCTCAGGCTTGTCTATTGCAAGCTGACTGTAAACCATAGCACGGTGACCGGCACCAACAACGATGGCAGTAACGGGTTTGTTCTGCATAAATAAACCTCCAAGGGACATATATATCAAATTCTATCAAATTAGAAGAATATTTGCAATATAAAAACAAAATGTTGTCGGTGTTAACCGACAACATTTTTAATGCCTTGTAAAATATGTTTTTTGGCTTCCACAGCCTTGCCTACGGGCAAAGCCTCCATTCCTTCAAGGGGATATGCTATTCCAAGCTCCTTGTATTTGCTCACACCCATCGTGTGGTATGGTAAAACGTCAAGGGCTTTCAGATTTTTAAGTCTGCCGATAAATTCACCAAGGGCAATTAAATCCTCCGGCTTATCGGTGTACCCTTCAATAATAATGTGCCTTACCCAAAGGGGAACCTTTTTCTCCTCAAGGTGCTTTGCAAAGCTGAGCACGTTATTGTTTTCTGCACCGGTTATTTCCTTGTGCTTAACTCCATTAATGTGCTTGATGTCAAGCAATACAAGGTCGGTGTAGTCAAGGAGTGTATCAAGCTTTCGGGTGAATTCTTCGTTATCGGAGTTGAAAACAATACCTGACGTATCAATGCAGGTGTGTATGCTCTCCTCCCGTGCTCTTTTGAAAAGCTCAATGAGAAAATCGGTTTGTAACAATGGCTCGCCGCCTGTAACGGTAATGCCGCCATTTTTGTAAAATGCACGGTTCTTGTTGAATTCGGTTATAACCTCATCAACGGTTACGGGTGTTCCGCCATCAATCTGCCAGGTGTCAGGGTTGTGACAGTAGATGCACCGAAGCGGGCATCCCTGCATAAATAGCACGTACCTTATACCGGGGCCATCAACCGTGCCGAAGCTTTCTTTGGAGTGGATATAGCCTGTCATAATCAGATCTGGTCGTGGAAGGTTCTTGAGATAACCTCGTCCTGCTGTTCCTTGGTAAGCTTAATGAAGTTAACTGCATAGCCGCTTACACGGACAGTGAGCTGAGGATATTTTTCAGGGTGAGCCTGAGCATCAAGTAAGGTTTCCTTTGTGAAAACGTTTACGTTAAGGTGATGTCCGCCCTTTGCACAATAACCATCAAGAAGAGTTACAAGGTTGTCAATCTGGTTTTTGGTTGCTGCCATAATAAATCCTCCTGTAATTTTTTAGTTTAAGTTCCCTGCTTTAGGATCGTCAAGACCCTCGAAAAGTGTGGGGGAGCAGCAAGCTCCGTCACCGCAATCAAGGTCAACCTCAATATCACCGGCAAAAATCTGGTCGTCCTTACCGAGTGCACCGGGAATGATTGAGAAGGTATTTGAAATACCGTCCTGTGCGTCTACGAAGGGAAGCTTTGCAACAGAAGCAAGTGATGCAACTGCACCATGAGAATCACGTCTGTGCATGGGGTTTGCACCGGGTGCAAATGCCTCGCCCTTTTTACGGCCGTCAGGTGTTGCACCTGTGTTGTTACCATATACAACGTTTGATGTGATTGTGAGAATTGAAGTTGTAGGAATACTGCCTCTGTATGTGTGGTTCTTTTTGATGTGAGTCATGAACCTGTGCACGATGTCGTAAGCAAGCTTGTCAACGCGGTCATCGTCGTTGCCGTATTTGGGGAAATCGCCCTCAACCTCGTAGTCAACAACAATGCCTTTTTCGTTACGGATGGTCTTAACCTTAGCATACTTGATTGCTGAAAGCGAGTCCGCAACAACTGAAAGACCTGCAATACCTGTGGCAAACCAACGAGTAACCTTTTTGTCGTGGAGAGCCATCTGAAGCTTTTCGTAGCTGTACTTGTCGTGCATATAGTGAATGATGTTGAGTGTGTTTACGTAAACCTCTGCAAGCCACTCCATCATAGCGTCATACTTTGCCATAACCTCATCATAATCAAGGTACTCGGAGGTGATGGGTCTGTACTCGGGTGCAATCTGCTTGCCGGTGATTTCATCAACACCGCCGTTGATAGCGTAAAGAAGACACTTTGCAAGGTTAGCACGTGCACCGAAGAACTGCATTTCCTTACCGAGGCGCATTGATGATACACAGCATGCAATGGCGTAGTCGTCGCCGTGTGTGAAGCGCATAAGGTCATCGTTTTCATATTGAACAGATGATGTTTCAATAGAAATTCTTGCACAGAAGCGTTTAAAGTTGTCGGGGAGGCGAGTGCTCCACAAAACTGTAAGGTTGGGCTCGGGAGCAGCGCCAAGATTTTCAAGTGTGTGAAGATATCTGTAAGACATCTTTGTTACCATGTGTCTGCCGTCAATAGCAACACCTGCAATTGACTCTGTTACCCACTGAGGGTCACCTGAGAAAAGTGCGTTGTATTCGGGTGTGCGGGCAAACTTGATAAGACGAAGCTTCATAATGAACTGGTCAATCATTTCCTGAAGCTCACTCTCTGTGTAGGTGCCGTTTTTAAGGTCACGCTCAGAGTAAATATCAAGGAAGGTTGAGGTTCTGCCCAAGGACATTGCAGCACCGTTCTGCTCCTTAACTGCGCCAAGGTATGCAAAGTAAAGCCACTGAATAGCTTCCTTGGTATCCTTTGCGGGCTTTGAAATGTCAAAGCCGTAGCTAAGAGCCATTTTCTTAAGGTCCTCAAGTGCACGAATCTGCTCGGAAAGCTCCTCGCGCTCCTGAATAACCTGCGAATACATAGCAGAGCGGGTTGTTTCCTTCTGCTCTAATTTATCTTCAATGAGGCGGTCAATACCGTAAAGTGCAACACGACGGTAGTCACCGATGATTCTGCCTCTGCCGTAAGCGTCGGGCAGACCTGTAATGATGTGGCTTGAACGACAGGCGCGCATTTCGGGTGTGTATGCATCAAAAACACCTGCGTTATGAGTCTTTCTGTGGATGGAGAAAAAATCTTTTACCTCAGGGTCAAGCTCATAGCCGTTATCCTTGCAAGCCTTCTCAGCCATACGGATACCGCCGTAGGGCATAAGCGCACGTTTAAAGGGCTTGTCTGTCTGGAAGCCCACAATTTTTTCCTTGTCCTTATTGAGGTAACCGGGAGCATGTGAGGTTATTGTTGAAATAACCTTGGTGTCCATATCAAGAACACCGCCTGCCTCGCGCTCCTTCTGTGAAAGCTCAAGCACCTGATCCCACAAATCAAGTGTGTCCTGTGTGGGTGGTGTGAGGAAGCTCTCGTCACCGTCATAGGGTATGAAATTGTGCTTGATAAAGCTGCGCACGTTTATTTCCTTTTTCCACGTACCGCCTTCAAAGCCTTTCCAATTCTCAAAATCCATTAAATGATTCTCCCTTGTTTTCTATTACAGAATAATTATAACAAATAATTTTACAATAATCAACGAGCTTTAGCGAAATAGTCATAGGAAAATACTGCTTAAAATACTATATTTTTGTTGATTTTTGAGTAAAATCATTCTGAAATACATTTTATCCCCAAAATAGGTAAAAAACACAAAAAAGGAGCACAATGGCTCCTTTTGCTTACTCGGCGATTTTCTTGTAATATGCCTTAATTGCTTCAAAGGTTTCTCTGCTGAGGTTGTGCTCAATTTTACAAGCATCCTGTGATGCAACGGCAGGGTCTACCCCTAAGGCGATGAGTGTGTTTGTGAGTATGGTGTGGCGCTCGTACATTGATTTTGCAATATCCTCACCATTGGGGGTGAGTGTGATATAGCCGTTTCCGTCCACAACAATGTAGCCCTCTTTTTTAAGGATGCCCACCGCACGGCTTACGCTGGGCTTGGAGTAGCCCATATATTCGCACACGTCAATTGAGCGCACAATGTCGCGCTCCTTAGATAAAACGAATATGGATTCAAGATACATTTCACCTGACTCGTGCACAAGGCCACCTCCTTTTCAGATATCCTCATAATGATACCACAGAACGAATTTTTTTGCAACATAGTAATTTGTGTATAAAAGCCCTGCCATCAAGATAAAATATAAGTGAATTTTTGAAAAGGAGATATTGCAATGTGCGGTATTATTGGCAAAATCGGCACAGAGAACGTGGTGCCACGCTTACTTACAGGGCTTGAAAGGCTTGAGTATCGCGGATACGATTCCTCGGGCGTTGCAGTTATGCAGGGCAGCGCCATCAAGGGGTATAAGGCGGTGGGCAGAATAAGTGAGCTCCGTAAGGAGCTGAAGGTCTTTTCTCCTGAAAGCGTAATCGGAATTGCCCACACCCGTTGGGCAACACACGGTATGCCAACCAAGGAAAATGCACACCCCCACCTGAGCCGTGATAATATGTTTGCGGTTGTTCACAACGGCATAATTGAAAATGCAGAGGAAATAAAAAGAAGTCTGCTGAAGGGCGATGCTGATTTTGCTTCGGATACTGATACCGAGGTGTTTGTGCACCTG
>JAGBTL010000182.1 GCA_017631355.1 Clostridia bacterium | reverse complement strand
TTGGGTGCAATATCTAAAAACACAGTCAAGCTATAAAATTCTGTGAAGCAGGGGTGCATTGAATATGCGCCCTCAATTACTGTCAGCTTCTTCGGGTCAATTTTCATTGTAGGTGAGAGTGTCATTGTTGCGCAGTCAAATCTGCGGTATTCAATAGCGTCACCCTTGCCCAAAGGTATCAGAACCTCGTCGTAAAATCGCTCTCTGTCAACGTTACCGCCAGCCTCTGCATAGCGCTCGGGTGTGCGTTGCTCAGGGCGCAAAAAGAAGTCATCCATGTGAATAACGTTGCAGTCATATATATCACTCAGAGCCTTTGAAAGCGTTGTTTTACCACTACCGCTGCCGCCATCAATGGCAAGCACTACGGCGCCGCTCTCAAGCGCCTTTTCAAGCCTTGTGAATATAGGTGAAAACGGTATTTGGTCTTGGTGGTGCCTTAACGTTGATTTACAGGCTTTATCACTTGAGTTCATAAAGTATATAACCTAATCCTTTTTGATTTGTGCTTTTGGCTTGTCAATTATCATAACAAGCACAGGTATCAGTAATATCTGTAAAATAATTCCGGGTATAGCGTTTGTGAATGCTCCTGCAATAAATGCGGCAAGGGTAAAACCGCCCTCTGCAAGCCCCATACAAGCAAGCATTGCTACTCCCCAGACAAGTCTGCCTGCTAACATAGCAACAATCAACGAGCAGTATACGTAAGGTCTTTTGCGGGGCAAAAGCTTGTGCAGCAGCCCTGCGATTGCGCCGTATGCCGCAAGCTCAAAGGCCATGCACACAGCGTTGGGGAACAGTACAGGCATACCAAGTGTTACAGAGCGCAAAAGTGGGGCAATAAAGCCTATTAACAAGCCCCAGGGCCATCCGCAAACGTAACCGCACAGTATAATGGGTATATGTAAAGGACACAGCATTGAGCCCAGCTCAGGTATCTGCCCTGTAAGGAAAGGCATAACAAATGCCAAAGCTAAAAACAGTGCGGCAAGCACCATTCTGAATGATTTATTTTTACTTCTCATAAATCCTCCCTGTGCATTCAGCAACCAGCAAGGTGTAACACCCTGCGATTTTGTACGCTTAATAATATCGATTCCTTGAACAACTGTCACGAGTATATCACGCTCTGTCAAAGCTTGTCAAGGTAGGTGGGAGGTCACTTTCCTTACATTTTCTGTTTGTCAATTTACTTTTTACAATATGTGTGATATTATGAACGTATAACGTTGAAATAAAGGAGTATTGGTATGGAATTGTTGAGCTTTGTTCCCATAGCCATAGTTGTTCCCTTTTTACTTGTGCTGCTTGTTTGCGGCATAGCCTATCTTGTTGACGGCTATAAAAAGGACCTTGTAAGGTCTGTGATTTCGCTTGTTGCAACTGCGATTGCCGTTGTTATCAGTTTGCTGGTGGCAAAGCTTATTGCTTGGGCAGGGGCAGGCTCCCTTGTTAATGCCTTGCCTGTAGAGGTGACCGAGGCTTTAGCAATGCTTGGCACCCTTGGCGAAAGCCTTGCTCGCGGAGCGTTTGAGGTTGCACTTTCCTTCGTGTTGTTCGGACTTGTGTTTTCAATAGTTCTTGCCATATTAAAGGCAATAGCCAATAAGATTCCCTTGGGTAAGCTTGAAAAGCTCAATAGCGGTGAAGCAGGCACACGCATTGCAGGTCTGTGTATTCGCGGTATTGATGCCGTAGTTGTTACAATTATGCTGTTATTGCCCTTGTATGGTACGGTTGCAATGGTTGCACCGCCTGCCGCAACAGTAGTGCGCCTTGCAAACAACGCTACACTTGCTGCACAGTCCATAGAGCTTGCCGATGATGAGTATGCTGAATACCCTGTTGAGCAGACCGATGACGAGATGGACGCCCTTGTAACCGTCTTGGAGGACGTTGCCTCAAGCCCAATACTCATTCCCTATAAATACGGTCCCGGTGCTTGGGTGTATTCAGGCTTGTCAAGCTTTCATATGAACGGCAGGTCTGTTGATATATCATCTGCCGTTAATTCTATGAGCGGCATGATAGAGCGCGTGCAGATTTGCATGGGCGCCATTGAGTCAGAAAATCCTCAGGCTGCTGTTGTTGCGGTGCAGGATTTGATTGAATTTACTCGCAGCGAGGTTATAAATCAGCAATGGAGCTATGAAATGGTAATGGCATTTGTTGCCGAGGCTGATAAAATGATTGCTCAGCAGGGTAGTGGTGCCCTTGAGGATGCCGAGCTCAACGCTATGTATGCTCAGATTCGCCCCTTGCTTGATATGAGCTTTGAGGAATACACACACAATGCCGAGGCTATTCTGGAGTTTGTTGGCTGGGGTGTTGAGGTTTATGGTAAATATGGTGAGTCCACACCTCCTGAAGAGGAGTTGGCTGCTGTGGAGAAGGAGCTGTTCACACGAATTGGCGATTTGTTGAACCACAGCGAGCAAACAATCGGTCTTAAGCGTGTTTTACTTCAGATGGCTGCAGATCGTATGTTTGATACCTTGCCCGATATTGAAAACCCTGAGTATTTTGATTATTACGTTGCCCGTGGCGATTTGCCGAATTCAAGCGTTGAATTCATTAATAAATACTTTGGTGATGGCATTGTGGCAGCTGATCAACGCTATGTTGAGGGTGCCCTGTTGATATTCCTGTTGGACAATCCCGATGCGCTGAGTGCTGCTGAGCTTTTTGTTCGCCACCCATTATTCGGTGCCGATGCAGTTCTTGATACAATGGATGAATATCTGTACATTAATGGCTCGGAGGGTGGCATGGGTCATCAGCTTGCAGAGCTTGACGGCGCTTCATATTATTATGATTATCTTGACAGTCTGCTTCGTAGCTGTGCTGACTACACACCTAATCAGTCCCTTACCTTCAGCAATACGGTTTATTGGTATCTTTCAGAAGACCTCGGTCTTGAGTATGATGAGTTCGCATCCTATGATGAGTACTATGGTGGATATGCTCAGGTTGACGTCGCTTATTAAAGTATCGTGTTGTGAGAGTAGTGTTGTTGACTTTCATAATATAAAGTGATAAAATTAATTAACGGCACTTCAGTGCTTATGTTTTGAAAAGAGGATGATTTTTTATGGCAAGATTTTGCTCAGCTTGTGGTAATGAATTAGTGGAGGCAACAGCTTTCTGTACAAAGTGCGGCACACCTGTTCCTGCAGCACAGCCCGTACAGCAGACCTATGTTGCACCTCAGCCTGTAGCAGCTCCTGTAGAGCCGGTTGCACCCCAGCCTGCAGCTGCTCCCGCAGAGCCTGTAGCTCCTGTTACTCCCGTAGAGCCTGTTCAGCAGACTTATGCTGCACAGCCCACATATACACAGCCTGCACAGCAGGGCTATCCTGTTCAGCCTAACTACGCGCAGCCTGCACAGCAGGGTTATCCTGTTCAGCCCGGTTACCCCGTACAGCCCCAACAGGCAGCGAAGAGCTCAAATAAGCCCGTTGTTCTTGGTATTCTCGGCATTGTTTTTGCATGGCTCCTTGCTATTGTTGGCCACGTATTGTCAATCTGCGGTATTGTTGCCGGTTACAAGGAATATAAGGCAACAGGCAAAATTACCGGTCTTGTTTTGAGCATTATCGGTGAGGTTTGTGCGGTTATATCATCAGCTATCGGCATAATTGCAATGTCAGGCTATTGATAAACAGATTAAGCAAAACGGAGTGATGTCTTGTGACGTCACTCCGTTATATTTTTGTTTTACTTTTTTACGTGTGTATGCTATAATTGAAAATAATTCAACCTTATCAGGAGAGATTGCTTTGGCTATTGAAGAAATTTTAGAAAAACAAAGAGAATACTTTAAAACAGGCGCAACACTGCCTGTCAGCTTTCGCATAAAAAATCTTTTAAAGCTTTACAAATGCATCAGAAGGCACGAGGATGAAATCAACGTGGCGCTTCAGCAGGACCTTGGTAAATGTCAGTTTGAAGCATTTACCTGCGAAACGGGACTTGTGCTTATGGAGCTTAATTATATGATTCGCCATACACCCGCTTATGCTATGAAGCACCCCATATACACGCCTGTGGGTCAATGTGTCGGCAGCGGCTTTAAAAAATCCGTGCCTTATGGTAACGTGCTTATAATGAGTCCTTGGAATTATCCCTTCCTTCTCACTATGGAGCCTATTTCCGATGCTATTGCGGCAGGTAACACAATCATTGTAAAGCCAAGTGCTTATGCAACTGCAACAGGCGACGTTATTGAAAGAATCATCAAGGAATGCTTCCCCGAGGAATATATTGCGGTTGTAAGAGGCGGCAGAGAGGAAAATCAGGAGCTTCTTAAGCAAAAGTTTGATATGATTTTCTTCACAGGTAGTCAGTCTGTTGGTAAAGAGGTTCTTCGTCACGCTGCAGAGCACGTTACTCCTGTTGTGCTTGAGCTTGGAGGTAAAAGTCCTTGTGTTGTTGACTCAACAGCCAAAATCAAAACAGCGGCAAGGCGAATTGTTTATGGTAAGTTCCTTAACTGCGGTCAGACCTGTGTTGTGCCCGATTATATCATTTGTCACAGTAGTGTGAAGGACAGGCTTGTTAAGGAGCTTTGCAAGCAGATTGCCGTTCAGTTTGGTGACAAGCCCCTTGAAAACCCTGAATATGGCAGAATCGTCAATAAAAAGCATTTTGACAGAGTTGTCAGACTTATTGATACAAATAAGGTTGTTTGCGGCGGACAGTACGATTTAGAGGCACTTAAAATTGCACCGACGGTAATGGATAACGTAAGCTGGGACGATGCAGTAATGCAGGAGGAGATATTCGGTCCTGTTCTTCCTGTGCTTACCTTTGAAACCTACGAGGAGCTTTATGACCTGTTTTATAACAAGCCCAAGCCCCTTGGCTTTTACATTTTTTCCGAGGATAGAAAGCGCATCAATGAGACTATTGAGCGCTGCGCCTTTGGTGGCGGCTGCATAAACGATACAATTATGCAGATAGCAATTAACAGCTTCGGCTTCGGTGGTGTGGGTGAAAGCGGTATGGGCAGCTACCATGGCAAGGCCGGCTTCAAGGCATTCTCCCATGAAAAGAGCATACACAAAAAGGTTACGTGGTACGATTTCCCTGTAAGGTATTCACCCCACAACAAGGTTTTCAAATTCCTGTCACATCTTTATCTCAGATAATAACAAAGGCGTCAGTTCAAATGAACTGACGCCTTTTTCTTATGGCTTTTTAATTGTAAGGTTAAGTCCGAGGGCAACAACTGAAAGCACAAGCAGCATTATAAAGGGTGTGGTGTAACCGCCCGATGACGCAAGCAGGCTGTTGCTGAAGGTTGCTATAAATGAAGCAATAATAAGGTTAAAGTTTGTGATGCTGTAATTGGTTGAGTAGTGCTTCTGTCCGTAGAATGAAGCGGAGAAGGATGCTGTAACTGTGGGGCATGAGCCGTAGGAAAGACCTGTAAGACAAAGTCCGATTATGCACACTGGGAGTGAGTTGAGATTAACTGCGACCAATGTTATGCCTGCGGCAACAATTGTGAGCACGTTTGCCCATATCATTGTTGTGCGGCGTCCCAAGGCATCGTAAAATGCGCCTGTAATGATTCTGCCAAGACCATTGCAGATTGAAAGCACACCAACAAGCGTTGTTGCAAGGGCGGGGGCAGCATCAACGGAAATTACAAGGTCGCGTGCAAAGCTTATTACAGAGTTACCAACAGCGGTCATAAATGCCATGCATGCAAATGCACGCCAGAAGGTGAAGCTTTTAAGCATTTCGGGTGTTGTGAAATCCCTTGTTTCAAAGCTTTCCGCTTTAACAGCCTTTTTTGCTTTTGGTGCAGGGAAAGTAATATCAGCCGAAGGTCTTTTGAGTATGATGGCTGCAATAACAAGCACAACTGCAAGTATAATACCAAGCATAACATATGCCTTGCTCCAACCAAAGGCGGGCATTTCAAAAAGCTTGCTTATGCCGTTGCCGAGGAGAAGGGTGCTGACACCAAAGCCCATCATAAGACAGCCTGAGCAAAAGCCCTTTTTATCAGGGAACCATTGGTTAACTGTTGCAACTACAACGTTGTAGCATATACCGATACCGCTACCTGCAAGGAAGGCGTAGCTTATGTACAGCAGGTAGGGTGTAGCCGCAGTCAGAAGACCTGTCATTATAAAGCCGGCACCAACAAGTGCGGCTGCAATTATAAGCGTGATTTTCGGACCGATTTTTTTGCATATAAGGCTTCCGAAAAAAGCACCAAGGCAGAAGAAGCACATTGTTAAGGTGAAGTTGAGTGCAAGCACCGAATCACTCCAACCAAAATCTGCCTTGAAGGGTATTTTTAATATTGACCAGGCGTATAAAACTCCTGAAAAGAGCATTGCAAAAACACCTGTTGCAAGGTAAAGCCCTCTTTTTTTGATTTGTGCGTTTGTTTCCATTGTAAACTCCTTTGGTGTGGTTGTAGAAATCCAAATCAATACAAAATATCCTTGGTATTCTACCACCAATTGTGTGCTTTTTCAATAGGGACAGCGGTATTTTGGCCTGTTTACGCTGTTTTTTCCGTACTCAACAGCGGTTTTTGGGCATATAGAAATACAAGCCATACAATGTGTGCATTCTTTACCCCAAACAGGCTTTCCGTCCTTAAGCGCCACGTTGTTTAACGGGCATTCATTAACACATTTGCCGCAGCTGATGCATTTATCATCAGCTGTGAACTTTTTTGCGCTTACACAGAGAGGGTAAAAGAGTACGTTCACAATACTGCTCATAGCCTTGCCTGTAAGGCTTGCCTTGTGGGAGGGGAGCGTGTCACCGTTTTTGATTGCATCAATGATACTATCAATAACAGGCTCCGCTCTGGCAATAATTTTCTTTCCCTGCTCGGGTGTGGGTGTGCTGAACATCGCAAGGTAGTTTTCAGGCATAACAATCTCGCCACAGCCCATAAGCTCAAGGCTGCAGTCATTACAAAGCTTGCGGACGTATTTTTCCGCGTTGCCGATTTCGCCGCCGCAGTTCATTATGAAATAGGCCTTGGCGCCCTTTTTGAATTCGGAGCGTCTTATCCAATCCTCAACAACACGGGGAATTCGCCAAGCGTAGGTGGGGACGGAGAATATAAGCAAATCATCATTGGCGTTGCAGTAAACCAAATCCTTCTTCAAAAGATCGTTAATGGAAAGAAGTCCGCAACCGATTTCATCACGAATGCGGTTGGCAATATATTTGCTGTTTCCTGTTCCAGAAAAATAAAATACCATAATATCACCTCGCTGATATATTGCTATTGTATCACATATATTTGAATTATGCTATAAAAAATCCGTCTCACTTTACTAAAAGCAAGGCGGATTTTTGTGTTAATTAAAGGTTGTAGTATTTTTCAAATTCAACAGGGTGAGGAATCTGAGAAATCTGGCTGCATTCAGCACGCTTTGTTTTAATGAAGTTGTTGATAAGCTCCTTGGGGAATACGCCGCCCGCTGTGAGGTAGTCATTGTCCTTTTCAAGGCAATCAAGAGCTTCCTCAAGACAAACAGGAAGACCCTGAAGCTTTGCTTTTTCTTCCTCGGGAAGGTTGAAAAGGTTGAAGTCGTAGGGACCCCAGCCATTTGCATGAGGATCAATCTTGTTCTTGATACCATCAAGACCTGCCATAAGAATTGCAGCATAGCAGAAATAGGGGTTGCACATAGCGTCGGGGTTACGGAGCTCAAAGCGACGCTTCTCGGGTGCCTTTGCGTAAGCAGGGATACGGATAACCGCACTTCTGTTTGATGTAGCATAGCCAACTGTTACAGGAGCCTCAAAGCCGGGAATAAGACGCTTGAAGGAGTTGGTGCTGGGGTTTGTGATAGCACAGAGTGAGCCAATGTGCTTAAGAAGACCACCCATAAAGTAGTGAGCTGTTTCGCTGAGGTTTGAGTAGCCGTTATCATCAGAGAATACGGGCTCACCGTCCTTGAGAAGGAGCATGTGAACGTGCATACCGCTGCCTGCCTCGCCGTAAATGGGCTTGGGCATAAATGTTGCAGTCTTGCCGTATTTAAGAGCTGTGTTGCGGATGATGTATTTGATCCACATTGTAGCGTCAGCCATCTTTGACATCTGACCGAGCTGAGGCTCAATTTCAAACTGACCTGATGCAGCAACCTCGGGATGATGGTAATTGATTTCAATGCCTGCATCTGCCATGTGCATACACATTTCGCTGCGGCACTCGTATGTAAGGTCAAAGGGCTTTGCGATGTGGTAGTTCTTCTGCTTGGGAACAATAACACCGTTTTCAGCAACAGAGCTGTTCCAGTATGACTGATTTGCATCAACGTCAGCGCTGATGTTGTCGGGAGATACGTTCCAGCCCACCTGATCAAAAAGGTAGAACTCAAACTCAGGGAGGATAAGCATAGTATCAGCAATGCCGCAATCCTTCATGTACTGCTCAGCAGCAAGAACAATGTTTCTGGGATACTGTGCGAGAGGTCTGTTGGCAGGGGAGTCAATAATCATTGCGTTACCTGTCATAGAGAGTGTGGGAATCTCGCAGAAGGGGTCAATAATAGCGGTATCAGGGTCAGGGATGAACACCATATCGCTCTTCTCAACAACAGCATAGCCGTAGTTAGAAGCGTCAAAGCCAATACCGCTCCTCATTGTTTCTTCAGAGAAGTTCTGTGCGGGAATTGTAACGTGACGATACTGACCGTTGATATCAACCATTTTAAAGTCAACCATTTTAATGTCTTTTTCTTTAATAAGGTTAATGATTTCTTGAATTTTGTTGCTCATTTTTTCAACACTCCAAATCCTTTTTAATACAAGTAATATTTTACTATATACAATTTAATTGTCAATATTATATCGTAAACTTTATTCTATTACATTATATATTTTATATAAAAGCAGGTGCCGTACCATAAGGTACAGCACCTGTGACGTGAAATACTATTATATATTATAGAGCAAATTAATAATATACGATTTCGCGGCTGAGCTCTTCAAGACCAAACATAAGCTCTGAAGCAACTGTCTTACCAAGAGAGATAAGCTCGTGGTAGTGGTTTGCAGGATCACCCATTGTGTAGTCGTTGTCAGGAACAACGTAACCGATAGCGTCATTCATAAGACCCATACATGCAACGTCATTACCGAAGAGTGAGCAAGCTGTGGGAGCCATAAAGGGCTGAGCTGTTACAGAGTTGCTTGCAAGGAGTGAAGCACCGTTGGGAGCAACAAGGTCCTGGCAGATTTCACCGGGAAGGAATACAGTCTTGTAAACCTGACCGATTTCCATATAACCGATTTCTGTGATTGTTGAATATGTGCCGTCGTCGTTAGTAAGAACAACGTAGTTAGCCATATTGAGCTTACCAACAGCCATGATAAGTGAGTTCTCGATGTGGATTTCTACCTGCTTGAGGTAAAGGTTGAGGTAAGGCTCAACTTCAACTTCTTCAACAGGCTCCCAGTTTTCATACCACAATGTGTAGTAGGGGTTAACGGGCATCTTGTTGTCCTCGTAGAGAGCACCGTTCTCTGCACGAACGAATGTTGTGTAATCCTTATCAATTGATGCAGGAGCTGCCTCAAGCTTGTAAAGCTCAACGCCTTCGGCATCAGTAATGATGAAGCTTTCACCATCAGTGCTCTCGCCGAATGCTACGCCTGCCTTTGTAATAAATGCTTCAACAAGGATATCCTCGCCGTTAAGAACTTTGCAAAGGCCTGTCTTAGTATCGTTAACAATTGTGTATTCGTCTGAATAAACGAACTTCATGGCAACTCTGTCGCCGCTGATAACCTTAACTGCGTTGTTTTCCATATCAACCTCAACACCGAAGGCTTCAATGTTGTGGATGTTTATATCAAAGGTTTCGCCGTCGCCAATGTCAAACTTAACTGTTGACTTAACGTAATCAACGAATGAGAAATTGTTTTCTGTGAATTCGGGAACAAGGTTTCCGTTTTCGTCGTAGATGTCAATGAGCTTTGTGTTCTCTTCAATTTCATCTGCGTTTGAGTTGATGATGGGGTCTGCCTTGATTTCTTCTTCTGTGAGGTTCATTGAAAGAAGAATTCTTGCAAGCTCCTGACCATATCTCTGTGACTCTTCAACACGCTGGAATGTTTCAACGTTGTCACCGGTAGCACCACGTGACATGTAGATACCTGCGATTGAGCCCTGGAAGAACATGAAGTTGTATCCGGCCTTGTCAAGGAGCTGGCCACAGTAGAATACGTAGTCACCACTGATTTCACGACCTGAGTTTGATTCTGTGGGAAGACCTGCAACGTCGGGGTGAGCAGCAATGTTAAGCATCATTGTGGGTCTTGCAGCTTCGTCATCGGGAGTGAAAACGAATCTGTGGATTTCTGTCATAGCAATCTTTCTTTTGCCGTCAGCAATGATGTTGCCGTTTTCATCAAATTCAATAATCTGACCTGATGTGGGTCTGTTCTTGTTCTGGAAGTAGTCCTCACCGATATCCTTAATAGCGTATGTAAGTGTACCGGGCTTAAGGTCATAGAAAGCGGCAATGAGAGTGTCAGCAACCTTTTCCTTGAGGAATGCCATATACTCGGGGTTAGTACCCTGCTGGAGCTCTTCGCCTGTACCGAAACCGCTGTTCAAGCCGTTAGATGCAAGCTTAGCGAGGTTTCTTGTCCAAAGACCTTCTGTATCAATACAGCTGTGTGTGTGAGTTGAAGCAACGTTGATAGCAACGATGTTGTTTGCTGCTGCAAAGTCGGCAAGAAGTGCACGAATGTCCTTGATATCAGCGTTTGTGATACCGATACAGTCGATTGTAGCAAAGAGAACTGTACCCTTACCTGAACCATCATTGATAGCAATTGTACGAACCTTCATGTCGTCCTTGCCGAGGCCGGGGATTTCAGCAATACCCTCAACAACGTTTGTAAAGCCGTTTTCGGGAGCGATGTAACCGCCGATGTAGTATGTACCGTTGTCGTAGTCGTCGGGGATAAGGCTTGCGTTTGCGTAGCCGAGATGCCACTGGTTAGTATCCTCAGCTGCTGTTGCAAACTCGTTACCGATACCCTCGTAGTAGTTTGCTGCAATAAGCTGCTTGGTTTCGTCGGCATCGGGGTCAACGAATCCCGGTCCGTTACCAAACAATCCCTGGAACAAATCAAGTATCATCCTGAGAAGTGTGTCAACAATATCAGCAAAGATAACGCTGAGAGCATTGTCACTATTTGTGATAGGGTAGATACTTGTAGCGCCCGCTGTTACTGCACCAAAAGCTGATAAGCTGATTGTGAGTGCAAGGATAACAGCGATTACTTTAGTTAATCTGCTCTTTTTCATAGAAAATGTCTCCTTTTGCATTGTTTATTATAAAACAATATATTTACCTACACATTTTACTACATTAAGTTGAGAAATGCAATCATCATTATTGCTAAATTATGGCCTCATAGTTGAGTGTTTTGCACAAAAATATATGATTATAAAAAAGAAGTAAACTATTGCTGAATAATGTATTGACATTTCAGGTCGCATTGTGTAAAATGTTATGGAAGTTATATGGTATCAAGGGGGATACTTTAATGAAAAAGAATGATAACAAAAACAATCAGAGAACTAAAAGCGTTGTGCTTTTACTTCTTGTTACAATTGTTTTAATCGGTCTTGTTTCAAGCACAGCAATCAAGCTTGCATCTGCTACATACCTTATGCAGAAAACTCAGAAGCCGATTATCACAATCCCGAAAATCATTGAGGAGTTCATTGATATAGTTACACCCACAAGTGCACCTACAACTCAGGCTCCTGCACCCGCACCTGCTCCTGCGCCTACAACAAAGGCTCCCACAACTCAGGCTCCCACAGAGGCTCCTACACAGGCTCCCACAACACAGGCGCCTACAACACAGGCACCTACAACCGAGCCCGTTACTGAGGATCCCGATGCAGGCATCAAGAGAGATCAGGCAATCTACAATAGCTACAAAACAATTGTTGAGCGTGCAAAGCGCAGCTCTATCGCTTATACTAAGACAACCAACAGAACTCTCAGCATGAGCTTCTTCCAGTCACTTGCAGTAAGCGGTGCAGAGAATCTCGAAATTGATGGCGTTAAGTATTTCAACAACCCCATCACAACAGAGGGCGTTGCAAACGCTGACAAGGATTTCATCATCAACAACAAGGCAGCCTGCCTTATTGATGGTAGCGATCTTCAGGCAACAAGCGCAGCAATTTCTTCTACAAGCAGAGAGGTTCTTAAGGATGGCTCAGTCAAGCTTGTAATCAACTTCAACGACGAAGCTAACCCCAAGGTTCTCGGCTATGACGACGTTGCAACAGAAGGCTTCATCAACGGTGTTCTTCCTGTTGTTACTGCAGAGCAGGTTCGTCACTATGCAGACGATGAGCTTGGCACAGACATTGAGTCACTTGACCTTTACTACACAGGCTGCTACGTAGAGCTTGTTTATAAGCCTGCTACAGGTGAAATTATCTCCCTTAAACAAGTTGCTAACTACGATGTTGACGGTAAGGACGGCTTCAAGAGCGTTGGCGGTACAATTACTGAAATCAACACATATACATTTGGTTAATAATTTATAAATATACAGGAAGAATGAGTAAAAACTTGTTCTTCCTGTTTTTTTATACCTTGATAAATGAATATTTATGTGATATAATTTTTAGTTGAAAAAGTGTTTTTTGTTCGCAAAAACAATGTAAAAGGAGATAGTTATGACAAGAAGTGAAGCAAGAGAACAAGCCTTTATTGTTTTGTTTGAAAAAATCTTTGATAATGAGTCAACCATCAGTCAGATAGTTGATAACGCTGTTGAAGGCGAGCTTATAAAAATAAATAACTTTGCACAGACCCTTCTTAACGCTGTGGATGAAAATGC
>JAGBTL010000024.1 GCA_017631355.1 Clostridia bacterium | reverse complement strand
TAATCCTGACGGATTGGCGAGTATTTTAACGCAGGATGAACGGAAATCCGCCTGTAGAAAACACGGTTCGGATAATTCCTTTCACCCTAACCTGAAGGGAGAACGTATTATGGATAAATATCTTATTATCAATGCCGATGATTTCGGTATGTGTCACTCCGCCAACGAGGCAGTTTTTGATTTGTTCAAAAAGGGTGGTATTACATCAGCCACAATAATGACTCCTTGCTCATGGGCAAGGGAGGCAGGCGTTTGGGCAGCTGCACACCCTGAATATGCTGTTGGTGTTCACCTTACCTTTACAAGTGAGTGGGGCAATTACAGATGGTCACCCCTTGCACAGGGCGACACAAGCTCACTCCGTGACGACGAGGACTTTATGTACCACGAATCAGGTGAGTTTGAAGAAAAGTGTGATATTGACCAGGTTGAAAATGAAATCAGGGCACAGATTGCACGCTTCAAGTCATTTGGCGTGACACCCTCACACCTTGACAACCACATGGGCTCGCTTTATGGTATTGAAACAGGCCGCTTTGAGCTGCTTAACCTTACACTTGATATTGCAGGTGAGGAGGGACTTCCCTTCCGATTCCCCGGAATATTCGTTCCCGAAATGCTTGGCAACGATACTCTTGACGTTAAGATTGACACAAACCTTATCGGTATGTTCTTTGACAAAATTGTCGCTCATGCAAATTCTCTTGAGGTTGCAGTACCTGATTACCTCATTCCCGGTGAGTGGAACGGTCCTCAGAACGAC
Source organism: Clostridia bacterium (assembly GCA_017631355.1). Taxonomy (GTDB): domain Bacteria; phylum Bacillota; class Clostridia; order Oscillospirales; family Acutalibacteraceae; genus DTU089. The sequence continues at coordinate 21,319 of JAGBTL010000024.1, read as the reverse complement.
AGCTATGAAAACTTCAAGGAGTACATTTACGAGCTTTATCGTTCATTCCCCGAGGGTGTAACCGAAACCTATATTCACCCTGCATTTGAAAGCGATGAGCTTAAGGCAATTTCCGGTGCTTGGCACCGCCGTGTGTGGGAGCACAAGCTGTTCTCTGACCCACAGACACTTCAGCACATCGACGCTCTTGGTATCAAGCTCATCAATTACAGAGACCTTGCAAAAATGAGATTTGGCAAATAATATAAAGTAAAATAAAAAGCTCAGGTTGAGAAATTAACCTGAGCTTTTTTTATACCATTTTTTCAATCAGGTGGGCAGGAGCATCCTTTGAAAAATCGTTGTTCTGAATGTGCCTTTTTTCGTGGTCAAGGGATTTCTTTTTTGCCTCGTCTGATAAATCCATATTTATATAGATATTGTAGTCACCGTTGGAGTCGGGTACGGTAAATGCCCTGACTGTCAACGGCATTTTTATTTCGCGAATGTGAATCAATCCTTGTCCTCCTCGTTATTAACTAATGCCTTGAACATAACTAAAAATGAGTCAAGCTGTTCCTCTGTTGCTCTGTCCGAAAGGTCAAAGAGCAGTTTTCTTTTTTCAAAAAGGCGGTCACGGATGCCGTCAACGGGGTCGGGGACTTCATCAAAGTAACCTAACGATATGTTAAAGTACTGCGCAATTTTCTGCAACGTCTGAGTGGACAGGCTTTTTGTTCTACCCGTTTTGAGCTCTGTTAAAGTGCTCTTGGGAATGCCTATTGCATTGCACAGATTGGCAGGCTTAATACCTTTTTCCTCGCACAAATTGTATATTTTGTCGTACATAGCCACGATAATCGCTCCTTGGTTTGTCTAAATATACGAAAAACGAACAAATGTTCGAATTTGGGTTGAAAAGTACAAAATCCTGTACTACAATGTAGTTGCAGTTCGGAAATCTGTACACCTTCCGACTAATACTATAACTCGTTTGTGCGATTGTGTCAATACCTTAAATCGTACTTAATACCATTTTACAGGAGGTTATGAAATGGCAAAGGCAAAGGAAATAATTATTGAATGTCCCTTTTATTATGAGCACGGCAATTTTTCAGTTTGCTGCGAGGGGCTTTGCGGCACAGGGCAGACAACCCACAGCTTTAATAGCTCTAAGGAGCTTCAGAGGCATATCTCATCATTTTGCGGTTACCTTGGCGGCAGAAAATGTCCCCATTTCAGGGCGGTAAGTCTGCTTTATGAAAGGGGCTTGCGCCATTGAATAATTCTAACGACGTGAAAAAGGCAAAGCGCATATCCTCGGCTGCATCCAATATGAGCGTGCTTGTTGATGATATGGTGAAAAAGGCGCTTAAGTCATTTAAGGCAACAGGCTCACCTGAGCTTGATGCCAAGTTCCTTAAGGAAAGCATTGGTGCGCTCCGGGAGCTTTATGGTCTTATGCGTGATTGTGACGGTGACAGCTCCGATTGTGATGGTGTTGTTATCCGCATTGAAAAGCAGCTGGAGGAGTGGTCGCATTGACGGAGCTTGTAATTTCTCCACCTAACAAGAAGCAGGCAGAGTTTTTTAGCTGCACAAAGCGCTTTGTTGGCTATGGGGGTGCTCGTGGCGGAGGTAAGTCCTGGGCGTTGAGAACTAAATTCGTTCTCCTGGCCTTTAATTATCCCGGCTTAAAGCTGCTGCTTTTGAGGAAAACTCTTCCCGAGCTTCGGGAAAATCACCTGCTGCCACTTCTTGCGCAGCTCAACGGAATTGCTCGATACAAGCGTGAGGAACGAGCATTTATTTTTCCTAACGGCTCAAGAATACGCTTGGGCTACTGTGACAGCGAGGGCGATATTTATCAGTATCAGGGACAGGAGTATGACGTTATAGGTGTAGAGGAATGTACTCATTTCACATTTACACAAATACAGTTTCTGACCACCTGTAACAGAACCACAAGAAATGATTTTAAGCCTCGTATGTACTTTACAGGCAACCCCGGTGGAGTTGGTCACAATTGGTTTAAACGACTTTTTGTAAAGGGGCGTTACGAGGGGGCGGAAGACCCCAATGACTACGAATTTATACCCGCAACCATTGATGACAACACGGTGCTCATGGCTAAAAACCCCGAATATGTAAAGGTCCTTGACAGCCTTCCGGAAAAGCTCCGTCAGGCACACCGCTTTGGCAATTGGGATATATTTGACGGACAGTTTTTTGAGGAGTTCAGGGATAACCCTGACCACTATTCGGATGGCGTAAACACCCACGTTATTGAGCCCTTTGAAATACCGTCTGATTGGTTGATATACCGCTCCTTTGACTTTGGCTATGCAAAGCCCTTTTCCTGTGGCTGGTGGGCGGTGGATTACGACGGCAGGCTTTACAGAATAGCGGAGCTTTACGGTTGCACAAAAACTCCCGACGAGGGTGTTAAATGGCCGCCCGAAAAAATATTTTCAGAAATCGCACGTGTTGAGCGTGAGCACCGATGGCTGAAAAATAAAAATATTCTCGGAGTTGCCGACCCATCAATATGGGATGCCTCGCGCGGGGAGGCAATTATTGAGGCGGCTAACAGAAACGGCATCTTCTTCAACAAGGGTGACAATAAGCGTCTGCCGGGATGGATGCAGGTTCATTACAGGCTGAGCTTTGATGACGAGGGCATACCAATGATGTATGTGTTCAACACCTGTAAGGGCTTTATACGCACTTTGCCCGAGCTGAAATTCAGCAACACAAATCCCGAGGACCTTGATACCACAGGCGAGGACCATATCGCTGATGAGGTGCGCTATATGTGTATGGCAAGACCCATTGCACCTGTTTGCAAAAAGTCGGATATAAGCATTGGTGACGATCCCCTTGATTTGTGCAAGAGAAAAATATAGGAGATTTTATAAATGGTAGAAAATGAAGAAAAAATCACACAGGAATACCGTGCGGAGAGGAAAGCGACAGATGCAGGTCTTTTCGGTGTGATTGGTAAGGAGCAGGTTGATTCTGCAACCGAGGTGCTTAAAAAGTACAAGGATGCAAAAACAACCCTTGAAAACAGAATAATTGATAATGAGCAATGGTTCAAAATGCGCCATTGGGAGCAGCTGAGGGCTGGTCAGTGCAATGAAAATGCATCTGCCTGGTTGTTTAATTCCATTGCCAACAAGCATGCAGATGCTATGGATAATTTCCCTGCGGTCAGCGTTTTACCGCGTGAGGCAAGCGATAGCCGTGCAGCAGAAATTTTATCGCAGGTGTTGCCCGTTGTTTTTGAACGCAACGGCTTTGAAAAAATTTACAGCGATTGCTGGTGGTACAAGCTTAAGGCGGGTACGGCGGTTTACGGTATGTTCTGGAATCCCTTGAAAGGCAACGGTCTTGGTGATATTGAAATCAAGCAGATTGACATACTTAATCTTTTCTGGGAGCCGGGCATCAAGGATATCCAGAAAAGTAAAAATCTCTTTCACGTGGAGCTTATGGATAACGATGCTCTTGTGTCCCTTTATCCTCAGCTTAAGGGTAGGCTCGGTGGCTCTGCGGTGGAAATTTCGCACTACGTTTATGACGATGCCGTTGATACCTCGCACAAAAGTGCAGTTATTGACCGATATTACAAAATAATCGTCAACGGCATTGAGCAGGTGCATTATATGAAATTCTGTGCAGGTGAATTGCTGTATGCGTCTGAAAACGACCCGCTTTATCGTGAGCGCGGCTTTTATGACCACGGCAAATACCCCTTTGTTTTTGACAGTCTTTTTGTGGAGGAGGGTACACCCTGCGGCTTTGGCTATATTGACATTATGAAGGATGCCCAAAAGCAGATTGATATGCTTTCAAACGCCCTTGTCCGCAATGCCTCAATGGCATCTAACCCCCGCTATTTTATAAATTCTGCAGGTGCTGTCAATGAGGAGGAGTTTGCCGATTGGAGCAATAACTTTGTTCACGTGGCGGGCAGTAATCTTGGTGAGGACAGCATCCGCGAAATCAGGCTTTCGGGCATTCCCGAGGTTTACCTCGGCATTCTTAACAGCAAAATTGACGAGCTTAAGGAAACAAGCGGAAACCGCGATTTTTCGCAGGGCGGTGTTTCAAGCGGTGTTACCGCTGCAAGCGCTATTGCCGCCTTGCAGGAGGCAGGCAGCAAGCTTACCCGTGATATGGTTAAGGGTGGATACAGAGCGTTTGCGGAGCTTAATTCACTTGCGGTTGAGCTTATCAGACAGTTTTACGATGAGCCGCGTTTTTTCAGAATTCTCGGTGCAAACGGACAGCAGGAGTTCATTGCCTATGATAACTCTGCGGTGAAAATAAGCACAGGCAGCTTCAGTAATGACGTGTATTTAAGAAAGCCTGTTTTTGACATTAAGGTGAGTGCTGAAAAATCAAGCCCGTTTTCAAAGATAAGTCAGAACGAGCTTGCCCTGCAGCTTTACTCTGCAGGTATTTTCAATCCCGAAATGCGAAGTCAGGCAGTTATGGCACTCAGTATGATGGATTTTGAGGGCAAGGAGCAGGTGCTTCAGCGTGTTACTTCAGAGGTGGTTCCCTTATGACAACGGTGACCTACCGCGATTACTATGACAAAACCCTGATTATTGCCGAGGGCCATAGCGGCTCTGCGCCAAGGGGGCAGGATTTGGTGTGCGCAGGTATTTCCTGCCTTGTCTATACACTCCTTAACACCCTGGCAGACGAGGAAGCAAGTGGAAGAATACGGCTTGTGCGCAACGTTGTCCGCGATGGCTACGTGTGTGTAGAGCTTGAAAGCTTTGACTTTTCCCGCGAAAGAATTAAGGGGATTGTTGATACCTTTATGACGGGCGTTTATATGCTCTCGGAAAGTTATCCCGGTAATCTGAGGGTAGAGTAATTTGTTTGTAGCCGCACACGGCCGGTGCGGATTATATAAATGACACTTCGGAAAGACGATGAAAACAGATGGTTTATCTGATGAAAGGAAATGAAAATGAAAAAATTTATATGGCATACTCCCGATTTACAGCTTTTTGCAGGTGAGGGTGAGGCTGCAATCGGGGAATCGGGCGAAAGCTTTGCCGACGCCGGGCAGGACGGTGCCTTGGAGACTGACCCTGATACTGAATTCAACGACCTTGTTAATGGTAGATTCAAGGAGCAGTTTTCTAAAAAGACACAGGCGATTATTGACAAGCGCTTTAAGCAAACCAAGGAGCTTGAAGCATTTAAGGAAAGGGCACAGCCCATCATCGGTGCATTGTGCGAAAGGTACGGTGTGAATGAGGGCGATATGGATTCCCTTGAGCAGGCTTTGTCTTGTTGTGATAACACGCAGCAGACCCAGTCCCTGCAAAACAATCTTCGGGGAAAAATCAGCTCCTGGATGAAGGCGGGTGAGGATTTTAAGAAAATTGTTCCCGATTTTGACCTTCGTGCAGAGCTGCGCGGTGATAAAACCTTCGGCAAGCTTCTTCTCAGCGGCATTCCGCTTAAGACTGCCTACGAAACCGTGCACCGCGATGAAATCCTCGGTGGTGCCGTGGCATTTACTGCCGATAAGGTGCGCCGACAGGTTGTTCACGGCATTGAAGCCCGCGGAATGCGACCTGTTGAAAACGGTGTCCGCTCTGAAAGTGCAATTGTTACCTCGGTTGACGTCAATTCCCTGACCTCACAAGATATTTTAAAAATACTTAAACAGGTTGAGAACGGTGCAAACGTTACCTTTTGACACCGTCGGAAAGGAAATTTTATGACAGACTACATTTTTAATATTCAGTGCTTCGCAGCAGGCGAGCAGGTTAATACAACCGCAACAGACACACTCTCTGCCGAGATGAAAACGTTTTATGATAAAACCCTTATCACTCTTGCATCACCATACCTTGTGCACGATCAGTTCGGTCAGAAGCGTGATATTCCCAAGAATGGCGGTAAAATTATTGAATTCCGCAAGTTCTCATCACTTCCCAAGGCTCTTACACCCCTCACAGAGGGCGTAACTCCCACAGGCAACAAGCTTAACGTTTCAAGCATTTCTGCAACTGTTGAGCAGTACGGTGATTATATCGAGCAGACAGATCTTCTCGAGCTTACTGCGGTTGACAACACTATTGTTGAAGCCACAAAGCAGCTTGCATCACAGGCAGGTCTTACAATGGATACCATTGTGCGTAACGAAATCGTTGGTGGTACAAACGTGCTTTACTGTCCCAAGGTGAGCGGTTCAACAGAAACTGCAGTTACTTCACGTAGCGCGATTGACAAAACATCACTTCTCCGTGTGAAGGACGTTTTCAAGGCGGCGGCAGAGCTTAAGGCAATGAATGCGCCTAAAATTGATGGCTACTACGTTGGTATTATCCACCCCTACGTTGCCTATGACCTTATGCAGGAGGCAGGCAATCAGTGGATGGACGTGCAGAAATATGCTACACCCGAAAATATGCTTAAGGGTGAAATCGGTTGCCTTGGCGGTGTGCGCTTTGTTGAAAGCACCGAGGCAAAAATCTGGAATGAGGGCGCAAGCAACTGTGCAGTATTTGCCACAATGATTATCGGTGCAGATGCATACGGTGTAACAAGCGTAAACGGTGGCGGAGTAGAACATATCGTTAAGCAGAAGGGTTACGGTAATGACCCCCTTAACCAGCGTTCATCTATCGGCTGGAAGGGTCTTAAAACTGCAAAGCGCCTTGTTGAGGAATATATGATTCGTATTGAGAGCGGTTCTACATTCTCTGCTACTGCCAAGGCTAATTAAATGCAAAGTGCAGAATTATCGGGGCTACGCCGTAATTGTAAGCTTGTTGTTTGTAATAGCATTATTATAATCTGCGTCGCAGACCCGAAATTTAACATTTAAAATTTAAAATTAAGCGGGAATGTGGTGCTATGCCACATTCCCGAAAAACAGGAGGTTTATTATGGCAAATAAAAATACAGAAAAAACAACGGAAAAGCTTGTGAGTGTTTTTATTCCCAAGCAGTCGCGGAACGACACAGAGCGCTTTATTGCTGTTAATGGCGAGCGCATTCTTGTGCAGACAGGCAAAACTGTTGAGGTGCCCGAGCGCTTTGCCGAGGTTATCAGAAACAGCGAAAAAATGGCGGCAATTTCTGCCGAGTACATTGATGCCAACATTTCTCTTTAAGGAGTGATTTTATGACGCTTTACGATGCTATCAGCCTTTTTGACAAGGAGCATCCTAACAATGCGGATTTCTCCTTGAAGGTGCAATGGCTTTCGCAGCTCGAGCACAAGGTGTATGCGGAAATGCTTTCACCCAGAGGTGCAGGGGATTTTACAGGCTACACGCTTGAAACACCGCAGAACACCACTCTTGCAGTGCCGGATGCATTTTGTGAGGTTTATGTCTATTACCTTAAGATGTGCCTTGATTTGCACAATGGTGAAATTGACCGCTTCAATAATTCGGCGGTACTGTTTAACCGCGCGTATAAGGAGCTTTTTGATTACATAAATCGCAGTAAGCGTGTGGTTAACTCATCAAGGATAACGGCAGGTGATTTGATTGTATAAGCCGTTTCTTGATAAAACCGACAGCAGAAATGACCTTATTTCTACGTTCGGTGGATACGTGAACAAGACAATTATTCCCGAAAATTGCTTTGCATCACAACAGAATATGAGTCTCAGACGCTTTCCTGCCCTGTCTCCCCGAAGCAAGCGTGCTTATTCGGACAGTGCAAAGGGCTATTTCTATGGGTTGTTTTCAAAGGAAAAGCTTTGCTATATCCGTGACGGTTATCTGTATATCGGCGGTGAAAAAATCCTTGAGCCCTATTTCGGACAATCCTCTGATGAAAGAGTGTTTGTTTCTATGGGCTCACGTCTTGTGATTTTCCCTGACAAGGTATATATAAACACCAAGGATTTTTCCGACTTCGGCTATCTTGAAGCAGAATTTACAGCAAGCGGAGCAGAGTGCAGGCTGTGTAGTGCCAACGGTGAGGCTTATGATTCTTACCTTCCGTCTGCAACCGAGCCACAGGACCCTCAGAATGGTGATTTGTGGCTTGATATTTCAGGTGAGGCGCCTGTTCTCAAGCAGTTCTCCGAGTCAATGGGCTCGTGGCTTGAGTTAAGCGGCACACGGGTGAAAATAATATGCCCCGGTATCGGCACACAGTTCAAGCTTCACGATGGCGTGACCCTGTCAGGCTTTGAAAAGGCAGGCATTTCAGGCGATTATATCATCAAGGATATCGGTCCTGAATTTATAACAATAACCGCGGCAGTTTCTTCAACAATCACCATTACCGACGAATTTACGGTTGCACGACGCGTGCCTGATATGGATTTTGTTTGCGAAAGCAACAACAGGCTTTGGGGCTGCTCATCCGAGAAAAACGAGATTTATGCATCCCGTCTTGGAGACCCCACCAATTTTTCTGCCTATGAGGGCATTTCAACAGATAGCTTTGCGGTGAGCGTGGGTACTGATGGTGAGTTTACTGCCTGTACACCATACAGGGGCTACGTGCTTTTCTTCAAGGAAAACTGTGTTCACAAGATATATGGTCAGAATCCGCCCTATACAGTTACAACCTCATATATACGCGGTGTTGAAAAAACAAGCACAAAATCACTTGTCAGGCTCAATGAAACGCTTTATTACAAATCACCAACAGGCGTGTGTGCTTATGAGGGCGGTGTGCCTGTGGATGTCGGGTCAGACCTTGGCGAGTGCCGCTATACAAGGGCGGTTGCAGGTGCCGTGGGTAACAGATATTACGTGTGTATGAGCGATAACAGAGGTGAACGCCATCTTTTCTGCTTTGACGAGGAGCGTGCAATGTGGACTCGTGAGGACAACGTGGATATAAGCCATTTTGCAGTTAATGATTCCAACCTTTATTTTGTGGAAAGACACAACGAATATCACCGCATCGGCATTATTGACAGCGATAATATGTACGGCTACTTTTCGGGCGAGCTTAAGGGCTTTGAAATTGAGGATAAGCTGACATGGAGCTTTAAAACAGGCCTGTGGGGACTTGATTTGCCCGTCAACAAATATTACAACTCCTTTACCATTAGGGGGAAGGGGGAAAAGGGCTCGTGGCTTAAGGTTAGCTATTCAATTAACAGCAGCGAGGATTTTGTGGAGTGTGCAAAGGAGTACCTTGATGAAACAGGCTCCTTTAATATCCGCATCAATTCACCACGCTGTGACCACGTTCAGTTTGCATTTGAGGGTGAGGGTGACGTGACGATTTTCTCCATAATGCGCAATATTGGTGTGGGGAGTGAAGTCTATGTATGACCTTAACCTTATAGTCCCTGATATTACCTCCGCAAAATACTCACAGGATAACAAATTTCTGCTTCTTAAGCACTATCTCTATGAACTTAACGAGGTGCTTTCCTTTGCTCTTTCCGATAAAAGCTATGGTGAAATTCATCAGCTTCAAAAGGATATTGAGGAGTCGGGTAAGAAGCAATCTGTGGGTGTAAAGCAGCTTCAGGCACAGAGCGCCAAAAGGTTTAATCAGCTGAAGGAGCAAATTATTTCAACTGCCGATGAGATTGAAAAAAGCTATAAATCCGCAATAAATGAATCTGAATCACAGCTTATGCAGAGTGTTTCAGGCGAGTTCGTTGCAAAAAGCGAGTTCGGTGATTATAAAAATACCGTACAGACTGAATTTGACCAGCAGGCAGAAAGCATCAGCCTTAATGCACAAAGCGTTGAGCAGGTGCAGACAGATCTTGCTGAGGTTGAAGCGGGGCAGCAGGAGCTCAGACAGGATATGGCAGCAGCTGCACATAACCTTGAGGAATACAAGAAAACTGCCCGTAGCGAGCTTTCCCTGCAGTCCGATGCAATTATTTCACAGGTTGAAAGCGTGTATGCTACTAAAAACGATGCCGAGCAGCTTGAGGCACGTGTTGACTCCCGTATTGTTCAGAGCTCAACGGACATTACGGAAAGCTTTAATCAGCGCATTACACAGACCTCCGAAAGCATAGGAGAGGTTCAGGCATCTTTGTCGCAATACGTTTCCGATCTTGAGGTTTATATCAGGCGCGGTGAGCTTGCCGAGGATGTATACGGTATTGAAATAGGCAGAACGGACAGCAACATTAAGGCGCGCTTTACAAATGAGCGCCTTTCCTTTTATCGAGGTACAGCGGAGATTGCCTACGTTTCGGGAAACTCCCTTTATATAACAGATGCTCACGTGCTTGATTACCTTAAAATCGGTAATAGTGAGCAGGGATATTTTATGTTTGACTCAACAGATAACGGCTTGGAGGTGAGGTGGATAAATGGCTAATATTTTCGGCTCCTGTACAGGCTCTTTAGGTAGTAAATACGATTTGTGGATTACCGTTATTCAGAACTCACAGAGCCTTGCAGAAAACAAAAGTAATATTACAGCAAACTTTTTTATCCGTCGTAATGACGGTGAGGCTACTTCCGCATATAACCTTATAGAGGAACAGAACAGCGTATCGTTGAAGGTGGGCGGCACAACAAGGGTCAGTAAAAATCTTACCATTGATACACGTGACAACGTTTATTTCAGGCTTGCAACGTGGACGGGTGACGTGGCGCATAATGCAGACGGCACGTTGAATCTTGCAATAAACGGTCAGTTTACTATGGGTAACGCAAACCTGACAGGGGGCTCGGTAAGCGGTAGCTTCAAGTGTACTCCCTTGGGAAAGGCGTCAACCCTTTCGTTTGGTGATACTACGGTTAACCCTGGTGGCGTTGTTCGCGCAACAATCAATTCACCTTCCGCAGCATTTACGCACAAAATTAAGTGGTCATTGGGCAGTAAAAGTCAGACTATGTCCTTGGCGGCAGGTGTTAGCGTTGCAGATTTTACTGTGCCCCTTGCATGGACAAGTGAAATTCAAAAAAGCCTGTACGGTACCCTTGCGGTTACACTTGATACCTATAATGGTGGCGAAAAAACAGGTTCTTCCTCATATAGCATCAGGGTTGTTATTCCTGCAACCGACGGCTTCAGACCATCCTTTGAAATGCTCCTTGAGCGCAATGACAACGACGTACCTTCAGATTGGAATGAATACGTTAAAGGAATATCAACCCTTACGGTTGAGCTTGCTAACGTTACGTACAAATATGGTGCGGAATACTACTCCGCAACAATTACCGTGGGTAACGTAACCAAAAGGGAAATGCCTGCAACCTTTGAGCTTACACAAGCGGGTCAGATAACCGTTACCGCCACGGTAAAGGATAACAGAGGGCTTACAACTGTTGAAACCGCAACCATAACCGTGCAGGATTATGCACCACCGTCGGTAGCTATTATGTCAGTTGACAGGTGTAATCTTGTGGGTGAAATTGATTCAATGGGCACCTATGCTTTGCTTAAATACACCCCAAGCATAAGCTCTGTCAACGGCAAAAACATAGGCTCTGTAACGGTTAAATACAAGGCCATGCAGGAGCAGCTCTGGAGTGTACCTGTTCCTGCGCCCCAATTAAACGTGCCCTTTGGTGATGGTGCCTTTGACGTAACAAGCACCTATGCAATCTGCTTCTCGGTAAAGGACAGTATATGCAAAGAGAGTGTTGCTACTGTGCTGTATCTACCTGGTGGAGATATTCCCTTTAACATCAGAAAGGGCGGTAAAGGAGCTGCCTTCGGTAAGTTCTCGGAAAGTGACAATCTTCTTGACGTTAACTGGGATATGAGGGTGAACGGCAGTATGGAGCTTGCGGGTATGCTTAACTACGAGGTTGTTTCCTGTGAGTGCACGGAAAAGGCAAGGGATTTGTTGGCGGATTTGCGCTATTATCCCGCTCTTAATACTGTGTTTGTCCGTATGAGGCTTGTTGCGGATACAGGCCTTGCCGCTAACGATACTCACTACGTAGCCAAGGTGTCCAACAGATTTCCCGGTCTTTTTATGCCCATGAGCTGTATGGTGGGGTTTGAAAGCGGTGGACAGAGCACCGCAGGTGTGCTTTATGGCAGCGGCTATATTGTGGTGCGCTCGGACGAGCCCGTTTTGCCGGGTACACAGATTTACATAAGCGGCTTTTACGTTGCCGATTACAAGGGTGCGTAAAATAAATTTAAATTGAAAGGGTGATTGAAATAGCCTATCAGACAATTTCTTACGGCTCCTCTGGAGAGGATGTCAAAAAATTACAGAAAAGCCTTAATGAAAAAGGCTATTCCCTTACGGTTGATGGTGTTTTCGGAAGTAAAACCCGTGACGCCGTAAAGGATTATCAAAAGAAAAACGGCTTAAGCGTTGACGGTATTGTGGGAAATAAAACGTGGGGCTCACTTAATGCAAAGGCAACCACCACCGTTTCTAAGCCTACAACAGCTTCCACCCCGACAACGACGGTCAGTACCACGTCCAAGCGCCCTGAATATGAAAAAAGTCAGGCGGTTAAGGATGCGGAAAGCAAGCTGACCCAATGGGAGAGCAGTAAGCCCGATGAATATAAAAGTAAGTACGATACACAGATTGAGTCGCTTGTTGAGGAGCTGCTCTCGCGTGAGGATTTTCGCTATGATATGCAGTCGGATCCATTGTATCAGCAGTACAGACAGCTTTATACCGAAAATGGTCAGAAGGCAATGCGTGATACTGTTGGTCAGGCATCTGCCCTTACAGGCGGCTATGCTAACTCCTACGCAGTCACTGCAGGTAATCAGGCATATGCCGATTATCTTGATGAGCTTAACGGCATTGCTCTTGAGTTAAGGGACAGAGCCTATGAGATGTATTCTGACGAGGGCGACAAGCTTATTGCAGACGTAACGCTTCTCAGGGGACTTGACGGTGACGACTACGAAAAATATCTTAATACGCTTGAACAGTATTATTCTGACGGGGACTATCTCCTTGAAAAGCTTTCGCAGATGAGTGATGCGGAGTTTGATTCATTCCTTGCACAGGTGGATGCTTGGGAAAGTGACCGAGATTTTGAGTTTGAAAAGCTTCAGGATGAGCTTGACAGACAGGAGTTTGAGGAGGAAATGGCGTTCAAGAGGGCAGAGGCAGAGCGTGAGCAGGCAAATGAGGACAGAGAGTACCTTCTTGCACAGCAAAAGCTTGCTGCACAGAAATCATCGGGCTCAGGCTCATCATCCTCAAGCAGCTCCAAAAAATCGAAGACCACCAATGAATATACTGTATATCCCGAAACCTATAAGCAGTTTGTGGCAATGACAGGTAACGGCAGAATTTATACAGAGGATATGTTTGCAAAAAACTCAACAGCAAAAAGCAAATACGGTACATATAAAAATTACCTGAAGGTAATGTACGATAAATATGCATAAGGGGTGATGGCTTGAAAGTTAATGTAACAAAAGAATGTGTTTTAGTAACCGAGAGCGTTGTAATTAACGAAAGCGAGTTCAACGTTAATTTGTGCGAGTTTGAGCTACCCGAATGCTTTCAGGGCTTGACAGTTACTGCGGCCTTTAACAATATTCCTGTTCCCCTTACAGGAACACAATGCTACGTGCCGAATCTTAAAAGCGGTACGGCAATTCTTGGCGTTTATGCCTATAAAGAGGAGGACGGCGAACTCAGTCTTATGTATTCACCAAAGCCTGCTTGCTTCTATGTCAATAAAGGCTCGTATAGTGAAAAAACGGCTGTTGAAGAAATTCCAACTGTTTCTGAGTTTGAAAGGTACTGTGCCACAGTCAATGCATTGACTTTCCCGAAATCCGACGTTGTAAGCACAGTCGATCTTGAAAACGATTTAAATGATACAAAGGTTTATTCTGTAGGTGCTTTGAATTCTGCGCTTGCAGAGGTAGGGGAGTTCTTGGGTAACTGTGAGCAGAAAATAAATCTGATACGTGAAATTACCGAAAAAAAGGCCGATAAGGTAACATCGATTGATGAGTTTTCGACGGATATGCAGTATCCCAGTGCTGCTGCAGTTTATAAAGCTCTTTGTAGTCAGTCGGAAAAAACTGGGCAGACAAAAGCTGAGCTTATGTCAGAAATAAGCATTCTTTCAAAACGGGGCGAAAAGGATAAAACCGAACTGGAAAAAGCTATAAATGATGTTAATGACCGTGTAACCCAAACTCAGAAAAATCTTGATTCTGTAACTTCGGAGCAAGGCGCTTTAAATGACTGTATAATTGATTTGCAGGATAATGCTGCTCAGCTGCAGGAAAGAAGTGATACACTCAGTGAGGAAATCCAGAGTAATAAAGGCGATATTCTTCAGTTAAATGGTTTTGCAAGAGATATACAAATGGACATAATGGGTGTGCAGGAGTCTGTTGATGATCTTCATAATGTGGTTAATACCCGCGTTACAGATAATGCTAATTCAATCAAAGGCAAAAAAGAAGGTGTCGGATTAATTAGGATAGATGACGTTTCACCCCTTTTTCACTTTTTTGATGTTTCTGTTACAGGTGAGGGTGCGGAAGATACAGTTGTTCAGTGTGGCGGTAAAAATATGCTTGACTTCAATGGTCGCACTCTTTCCGATTTTAAAGCAGGTGACCACTTATTTACTGGCAAAAACATTTTTGCTAGCATATCGGGCAACGGTTATTACTACCCTGTTGAAAATGCATACACCTTTGATGAAAGTACTGGGAAGCTTACTGTAAAATGTGCGGTCGGCTGGTACGGTCTTGGCCTTGATTTTAAGGTTTTGCCCAACACAAGATATGCACTTTCTGTTAAGAGTATAACCGATGGTTTTGTGTCACTAGTGTCGTTCTATGACTCGGCAGGGTCATACATCAGTTTTGAGTCTGCTGTGGAAAACAAAGTTTTCACCACACCATCGGATGCGGCTTGGATGATTGTAATTTTTACAGGTAAAACAAAGGGGTCTGAAGGTGAGTTCCTTTGCCCACAGCTGGAATCGGGGGACAAGCACAGTGAATACCAACCTTATGTAATCCCACAATATGCAACACCGGATTCTCAGGGTAAAATAAATAATCTTAAGAGTGTTTATCCTTTTACTGTATTAACCGCTGATAATCCTTCGGTAAACATCAGATGTGTTTATAACAAGGATACGGACAAGGCGTATAAAGCCCTTGTTGAAGCAATAACCGCCCTCGGTGGCAGCGTGTGAGGTGTGGAATGGTAGATAATATAATTACTGCAGGTGCAGTTGCTACGGCTGTTGTGACGGTTGCCGCATTTATGATTAAGGTTTATAAGTTTATCCGCTCCTGGGAGCGGTGGGTTGAAGAAAAGGATGCCCACGACAAGGATAACTATATGTCCATTCAGCAGCTTAAAATAATGTCACCGTTTATGCCGCTTTCTGAAAGAATCAGGGCAGGCGAGCGCTATATTGCCTGTGGTGGGAACGGTGAGGTCAAGTGTATATACAACGAGCTTATTGATACCTTTGCTCAGGGCGAGGATTTTAACAGTATTGATGTAAGTGAGTATGATATATAGGACGATAATGCCCTATGGAGGGAATGAAATGAAGATAAATTTAAAAGCAAGATTAAGGAATAAAACCTTTCTTATAAGTGCAGGCGTGCTGATTGTTTCCTTCGTTTACAGCCTGTTGGCATTGTTTGACGTGGTGCCCTCTGTGAAGGAGCAGCAGATTACCGAGCTTTTAAGTATGGGTGTGAATATGCTTGCACTTGCAGGCGTGGTTGTTGACCCTACCACAAGTGGCTTTGGTGATAGTGAACGGGCAATGACCTATTACACAGAATATGATTGCCGACAGGAAACGGAGGGAGAGGAATAAATGGCTAAAAGAATATATATTTCTCCGAGCAGTCAGGGCGATAATGCATATGCTGTTGGGGGTACCAATGAAAAGGAGCAATGCGAAAAAATTGCGAAGGCTTGTGTTGCCTTTTTGCAGAAGCAGGGCTTTCAGGTAAAGGTGCGCTATAATAGTGATATGTACGTGCGCGTGGCGGAAAGCAACGCCTTCAATGCAGATATGCACGTTGCAATTCACACCAATGCGACCGCTGCCCACAACGTAACAGGTGGCACCTCTGTGCTTTTATACGACCTGTCGGGTGAACGCAAAAAGGCGGGTCAGGCAATTTTTGACAGGCTTTCACCTATTACTCCCGGCAAAAGTGCCGAGCGCCTTATGGCCTATCCCGGGTTTTATGAAATCAAAAGCACAAAGGCACTTACTGTGTATTGCGAATGCGAGTTTCACGATACCCGCGAGGGTGCACAGTTTATAATTAACAACACCAGCGCAATAGGTGAAGCTATCGCAAGGGGTATATGTGATTATTACGGTGTGAAAATAACAGAGGAAAAAGCACCCGAAAAAGAAAACAACGCTCCGGCAAAGGACGGAACGTTGTATGTTGTAAGATGTGGTGCCTTCAAGGAAAAGGCAAATGCCGAAAAGCGCGTCAGCGATTTGAAGAAGGCGGGCTTTGAAGCTTATATCAAAAAGGAATAATCAGACAATTCCTGCCGCCTTTTTAAGCATCAGCTGTGCGTCGCCTGTATCCATTGTGCCGTTTGTGTTAAGGTCACAAAGGAAGAGTGTGTAGTCATCCAACGGATATTCAATGGTGGCGGCAGTTCGGAGTGCCTTGCGGGCATCGTTGGTGTCAAGCTTGCCGTTATTGTCAACGTCACCGAAAAGAGCAACAGTAACACCCATATCGGTAAATTCGGCAGAAATGTTGTAGTATTTAGCGTATTTTGCGCCTGCAGAATCCATTGAGCAGATAATCCTCAGGTTGTGCGAAAACTGTGTGCTGTTGGTGGGGCGCAACGCAAAGGCGAGGCTACCGATAGATGTAACGTTGTCGGGCAGGTACACCTCAAGGAGGCTTGTGCAGTTTTCAAAGGCATAAGCCTCTATCTGTAAATCACCTGTGCCGAAATAAACGTCTGAAAGTGCGGTACAGCCCTTGAATGCGCTGTTGCCGATGTAGCCCAGCGTGTCAGGAAGCTGTAAGCTTGTTATCTGTGTGCAGCCCGAAAAGGCATAGGCATCAATGTACAGCAAGGCGGAGCCAAAATTGACGTAGCTGAGTGTGCTGCAGTCAGTAAAAGCATTTTTACCGATAACCTTCAGTGAAGCACCGCCGTTAAGTTCTGTAAGCTTTTTGCAGCCGTAAAATGCATATTCACCTACAGTCTGTACGTTCTTCAGATTGATTGAGGTGAGTGCGGTGCAGGTGTTGAACGCCTTTGCACCGATTGCTGTTGTAGCGGTGCCAAGGGTAACGGATTTAAGGTTCTGACAGTTGTAAAATGCCATTGAGCCTACGGATTTTATTGTGTCTGCGATTTTTACGCTTGTGATATTTGATTTTAACTGAAATGCGCCCTGTCCGATTGCAGTAACGTTTTTGCCGCTGATTTGTGAGGGTATTACAACGTTGGCGGTTGAAAAATCGTTGTAGCCTGTAATGGTGATTGTGCCGTCTGTGTTTGCTTCATAAACGAAGCTGTTGTAGGTGGCAGCCATTGAAACAGGCGTAGCAAGGGCAATTATGCAAATTGCAAGAATAAGTGATAAAAGCTTTTTCATCTTAGACCTCCGCAAATGAGTATGGAACAGGCAATTAACATCTGCCCGAAAAAGTATGCGCAATGCTTGGGGAGTTGGGGCTTGCCCTGTGGTGGGGGAGAAATGCGCTGACGTGTGGCTAAAAGCACCGAGAAGGTTAGTGATGCTGCACCCATAATGAGAGCGCAGCTTACCGCCTGCATAATGGGCAGATTGGTCTGCTGACACAAAACCCCAAGGTGAATTGCCTTTGCGCCCATAAGCAAGGCGCTTATGACCGAAATGATTGAAAGCGGCAGTATTTTTCCCTTCCTTTTACAGGTGAAGGGTATCAGCAATAAGCCGATAACAGCAGGAATCAGAGTTGAAGGAATTTCCTGCTTGCCAATATCGTACAGGCTGTGGAGCTGCAAAATGAAGGCCGAGGTGTACAGAATATTCACAACGGACTGCAGAGTGAAGAAGGCCTCCTCGCTCTTTTCCTTGAGTGTGCTTGCGAGCACACCTGCAAGGAGCGAAAGCAGCATACCCGCCCCAATGAGTATGAAATATGGGCTCGTGTGTGCCATTGTAATTGCACCACACAGGAGAGCATCCGCGATAAAAATGCCCATACAAAGCAAACGGTACTTGAATGCCGCGCGTCCTCCCGACGAGGTTTCAACCATAACAAACCAAGGGGATGCAAGCAGCTGAATGAAAAAGGTCAGACCCAGCACTATAAGCAGAATCATATAAAGCCTCCTTCATTCACCATAATTGTATTTATTATACAACATTATCATCGGTTTGTACACAGTGAAATTTTAAACAAAATGAAAATTTGATTAAATATGCATTTTTGAGTGTATATAAGTGTAATAAAATAAAAAGTATTGCATTTTTAGTGTATTCGGTGTATAATGCAAGCAATAAGGCGACAAGCCTTAAAATAAAAGTGAGGTTTTTAGGATGAAAAAGTTTTTAAAGATTACAGCAATTGTTCTTGCACTTGCTCTCGTAGCTTGCTTTGCAGCTTGCGGCGGCAACACAGAGCCCGAGGAGACAGAGGCTCCCGCAGCGGAAACAAAGGTTCTTACAATGGCAACAAACGCAGAGTTCCCTCCCTATGAGTACAAAGAGGGCGATGGCTACAAGGGTATTGACGTAGAAATCGCTGAAGCTATCGCAGCAAAGCTCGGTATGGAGCTCAAGATTGAGGATATCGCATTTGACTCAATTATCCCCGGTGTACAGACAGGTAAGTATGACATGGGTATGGCTGGTCTTACAGTTACTGACGAAAGACTTGAAAAGGTTAACTTCTCTGATTCTTACGCAACAGGTATTCAGTCTGTTATCATTAAGGAAGGCAGCGACATCAAGTCACTTGACGACCTTGTAGGTAAAAAGATTGGTGTTCAGACAACCACAACAGGTGATATCTACGCTACAGATGAGTTCGGCGAGGAGAACATCACAAGATATGACAACGGTGCAGTCGCTGTTCAGGCGCTCATCGCAGGTAAGGTTGATTGCGTAATCATTGATAACGCTCCTGCAAAGTCATACGTTGATGCTAACGAAGGTCTTGCAATTCTTGATACTGACTACGCAGTTGAAGACTATGCTATCTGCTTCGCAAAGGACAATGCACAGCTTCAGGCAGACGTTAACAAGGCTCTCGGTGAGCTTATTGCTGATGGTACAGTTCAGACAATCATCGAGAAGTACATTCCTGTTGAGGATGCAGCAGCTGCTGAATAATTAGCTTTCCTACAAACAGTAAGGGCGGTTCTTCCGCCCTTATTTATTGCTTTAGAAAGGGCGAGAAATTTTGACAGAATTTATTGAAGAATTAAAGTTTGTCTTTCTTGACGATAACAGATATAAGCTGCTCGTTGAAGGCTTCTTTAATACACTAAAAATCACCGCAGGCGCGCTGCTTATCGGTGTTGTTATCGGTATCGTTGTTGCCGCAATCCGTTCATCCTATGATAAAAATAAAGAAACAATGAAGCTTCGCGGAGGCATCGGCTACCGCGTGCTTGCTGTAATTAACGCAATATGTAAGGTTTATCTTACGGTTATCCGTGGCACACCCGTTGTTGTTCAGCTTATGATTTGCTACTTTATTGTTTTCGTAAGCGCACAGGATGGTGTTCCTGTTGCAATATTTGCATTCGGTATTAACTCAGGTGCTTACGTTGCCGAGATTTTCCGTGCAGGTATTATGTCCATTGATAACGGTCAGTTTGAGGCGGGCAGAAGCCTTGGCTTTAACTACTTTCAGACAATGCGCTACATAATCATTCCGCAGATGTTCAAGGCGGTATTGCCCACACTTTGCAATGAGTTTATTGCACTCATCAAAGAGACCTCTGTTGCAGGCTATGTTGGTGTTAGTGACCTTACAAAGTCAGGTAACGTTATTGCCGGCAGAACCTTTGAATATTTCATTCCGCTTCTTACAGTTGCGGCAATTTACCTCATAATTGTATCCTTGCTTACATCACTTGTAGGCAAGCTTGAAAGGAGGCTGCGTAAGAGTGAACGATAACATTATTGAAGTTAAGGGCTTGAAAAAACACTACACAGGCGGCGCAGTTAGGGCGCTTGACGGTATTGATTGTGAAATCCGTCGCGGTGAGGTTGTGGTTATTGTAGGTCCCTCAGGTAGTGGTAAATCTACACTCCTTCGCTCACTTAACCTCCTTGAGGTTCCCACAGAGGGACAGATTTTGTTCAATGGCGCAGATATTACAGCTCCCAAAACAAACATTAACAAGCATCGTCAGAAAATGGGTATGGTGTTCCAGCACTTTAACCTGTTCCCCAACATGAATATTATTAAAAATATGACTCTTGCTCCTACCAAAATCCTTGGCAAGTCTGAGGCGGATGCTGAAAAGCAGGCAGAGGAGCTTCTTGTTAAGGTTGGTCTTGTCGACAGAAAGGAAGCTTACCCAAGTCAGCTTTCAGGTGGTCAGAAGCAGCGTATTGCTATTGTACGTGCCCTTTGTATGGAGCCCGAGGTAATGCTCTTTGACGAGCCTACCTCTGCACTTGACCCCGAAATGGTTGGTGAGGTTCTTGACGTTATGCAGGACCTTGCAAAGCAGGGCATGACAATGGTTGTTGTTACTCACGAAATGGGCTTTGCAAAAGAGGTTGCCGACAGAGTTATATTTATGGATGAGGGTGTTATTATTGAAGAGGGTACACCCGACGACATTTTCAATAACCCACAGTCAGAAAGATTAAAATCCTTCCTCAGTAAGGTTCTTATCTAATCGGATTTTTTGAAACCAATGAAAGGAGATAGCCGTGACTAAGTCGGAATATCTGTCAAACAGCGCCAAGCTGTTGATGATTTCAAGCATATTACTGCTGGTTGCAAATGCACTTTCCTACTTCGGTGCAGAGGGAACAGTCCTTGCCGAGTTAGGGCAAAAGCTTTCAAGCTTCAGCTTCTATGCGGTGCTTGTAATGGGCTTTCTTGCTTTCAATGGTGAGGGTATCGGCTATAAGCGTGGTCGTGACTACGTAAAAAAGAAAAGGACCACGGTGCTTAAGCTCTTTTTGATTTTTGCCTTCCTGTTCAGGTACGTTAAGGCTGCGGTTGAGGCAATGGTGCTCAGCACATCGCCCGTTGGGGCAGGTGGCATTATGGCAAGGCTCTTTATGGGTGCGGTCAATATGGTGGCATCCTATGGCTTTATCCTTACTCTTGCATCTCTGTGGTTCCTTATAAGGGATATTAACACCAAGGGGCTTTTTGCCGTTGAGAGCGCATCCTTCCTTTGCGGCGTTATCTATAGCGTTTATAAGGTGCTCAACTACACCGTTACAAAGTATGGTGTTACTGTATT
>JAGBTL010000181.1 GCA_017631355.1 Clostridia bacterium | reverse complement strand
GAAATCATTGAGCAATGCACCACAGAATGAGCTTGCGAAAACGTCGCCTGTGCCGTGGTAGGTGCCATCCAATTTATCCTCAAAATAATAGTGGGGAATTCTGTCCTGACCCATACAAGCGGCACCTAATTTTGATTCCTCAAATGAAACACCTGTGAGGATAACGTTCTTAGCACCCATATCCAGGAGCTTGTTGAGGAGAATTTCAATATACTCCTCGGTCTGCACACCCTCAATAACCTCCTCATCCACCATAAAGCAGGCCTCGGTGATATTGGGGAGTATTATATCTGCCTTTGCACAAAGGGATGTCATTGCCTTTGCAAACTTCATATCAAATACGGTGTACATCTTGCCGTGGTCTGCCATACAAGGGTCAGCAATAAAAAGGTTGTCGTCACGCTTGAAGTCATCGGCAATTTTTTTTACAATATCAATCTGCTCAAATGAGCCCAAAAATCCTGAATAAATAGCATCGGGACGGATGTCAATTGTTTTCCAATGCTCGCCCATAGCAGGCATATCACAGGTAAGGTCGCGGTAGGTGTAGCCTGTAAAACCACCTGTGTGAGTTGAAAGCACCGCAGTAGGCATACAAACAGTTTCAATACCAGCGGCAGAAATTATAGGTAAAGCCACAGTCAGTGAGCATTTGCCAAAACCTGAAATGTCATTTATAGCAATAAGTCTTTTCTGGTTTTCCATATTATTGCTCCTTTAATTTTTTCTGCAACTATTATACATATATTTTTTGCGTTTTGGAAGTAGTTAAAAGCATTTTAAATGCTTTTGTGTATAGAAAAAACAGCCTGTTTTTAATGCCAAATTATATATTTGATATAAAATGCTTTGTTGCACAAAATATTTCGGGAGGTGTAAAAAATGATGATGAAAACTCAGGATATGGCAAAGCTTGGTAGCGCAGCAATGGTAGTTGGTGTTGCGGCTGCAATTACTGCAGGTGTTATCAGCATGAAAAGCAGTCCTAAATCAAGAATGAAAAGAATGGCAAAAAAATCAATCAAGGCTGTTGACGGCGTAATGAACGCCTTTAAATAACGTGTTCTGTGACGGAGTGAAATAAAAAATGAAAAGATTAGTGGCACTTGTAACAGCCCTGTGCTTGCTTATGACAGCCGTTGCCTGCGGAAAAACAACGGAGGGTAACAGTACACTTTTTTCCTCCGAGGCAGTAACCTCATCTGAAACCGTGGCAGAAACCACCGAGATGACTACGGAAATCTCAACAGATGCTCCTCAGCCCGAGCCTATGGATAAAACAACAACCACTTTAAAGGCTGTTTATGGTAAAAAAACAGGCACCGATAAAACCTATACAGGACTTGAGCCCTTGCCTGAAAGGCAGCTTCCTGTTGTTGACCCCAAAAACGTCCGTGGAATTTCGGAGGAGGAAATCAAGCATAGCTATGGTGTTTCAAGTGGCGGTGCTCCTCACGAAATATCTGTGAATAATCAGAAGCTTTATGCAGAATACGGCGCGTTGTGCCTTGACACAAGCGGTGAAAGGTGTATTTACCTTACCTTTGATTGCGGCTATGAAAACGGCTGCACGGAGAAAATTCTTAATACACTTCGCGAGAAAAAAGTAACTGCCGCGTTTTTTGTAACAATGGACCACGTTAAATCAAGTCCGCAGATTGTTGCACGAATGATAAACGAGGGACACACCGTAGGTAATCATTCTGTCACACATCCGAATTTTTCAAAAATTTCGCGGATACAGATGGCAGAGGAGCTCCAAGGGCTTGATAATTATCTTCGGCAGAAATTCGGCTACTCATCGCCCTATTTCAGGTTTCCCGAGGGCGCTTGCTCTCTCAGTGCGCTTGATATGGTGCAGAATTGCGGCTATAAATCCGTTTTCTGGTCAAGCGCCTATGCAGATTGGGACGTTGAAAATTCCAAGGGCGCCGACTATGCCTTTGAAACGGTAACCTCACGGCTTCACCCCGGGTGTGTTTTACTGCTTCACGCAGTATCGCCCGACAATGCCGAGGCGCTTGGCAGAATAATTGACTACGCTCATTCGCAGGGCTACGTTTTTAAAGCTTTATAAAAGAAAATCAGTACAGCGTGAAAGCTGTACTGGTTTTTTATACGTAGTTCATAATAAGCTCTGTAACGAGCACACCTGCACAGGAAAGCGCTGCAACCTGAATGAGTGTTCGTTCAAAGAAGGATGCAACGATTGCAATAACAAAGCCTACTATTGCCGAAAGGGTGCTTCCTGTTGCATAGAAGCAGGCGGGCACGGTCATTGCGCTGAGTACGGTGTAGGGTATGTAGTGCAGAAAGGAAAGAACAAAACGGTTTTTGATTTTTTCCTTGATAAGCGTCAGGGGAATCATTCTTACAAGATATGTGACTCCCGCCATAACTAAAAGGTATATAAAGAATTTTCCGTTATCCATTGCTTTGCTCCTCCTCATCTGTTTTGATAGGAGCTGCTATTGCAAATATGACGCTTGCAATAACCGCACTGATAATGATTGTAAAGCCTGATGGCACAAAAGATAAGAACGGAACGTATTTGAATGCAAGGCTGAACAGAATTGCTGTTGCAACACAAAGCGCGGTTGCCTTTTCCTTCTTCGCAATGGGCACAACAATTGCAATAAACATACCGTAAATTGCAATTCCCAAAGCAGAGGCCACAATAGCAGGTAAAATGTTTCCTGCAACTGCACCTGCAAGGGTGCCGCCTGTCCATCCCAACACGGGCAGGAGAATAAGTCCCGCCATATATCTTGTGCCGATTTCACCCTCGTTGGATACCGAAACGGCAAAGATTTCGTCTGTGTTGCCGTAGGCTATAAAAAGCTTTTCGGGGAGTGTTACCTCGCGGGAGAGCTTTTGACCAAGGGCAACGGACATAAGTGAATAGCGCGAGTTGATAACAAGCTGAGATAATGCAAGCTCAACAAACGAGCCACCTGAAGCAATAATGGGCACACCTGCAAGCTGTCCTGCCGAGGTGAGGTTGAAAAGTGAAATCAGAACCGTCTGCCATACGGTAAGTCCGCTTTCAACGGCAAATATGCCGAAGGCGAAGGATACGGAAAAGTATCCCATACATATTGGCAAGCCTTCCTTAAGACCTGTCCTGAAAGAGTTTATATAAGTCATTTTGTCATCCTATTGTACAAAGTTTTCCAAAGCCTCAAGGTACACGAAGTTACGTGTGGTTGAGATGTTCGTAAGGAAAATTACGTCGTTAACGGTCTTTTCCTTGCAAAAGTCGGTGAGTGTGCCGTTATAGTGTCGTGGGTCAATTACGTAAATTTTGCCGTAATGGGGAATCAGGAAGGGCACAAGGGCATTTCCGAAGCTGTCCTTTATAACAACACAGGTTTCACCGCGGGGCAGGTCAAGGTTTGTGATTGTGGTAAGACCGTTGTCGCCGCCGATAAAGGTAAGGTATTTTGAGCCCGAGGTGTTGTCGGATACGTCTGTGATAACGTCGTAGTCAAAGCCCTCGTATAACGTGGATTCGCTGATTTTACAGGTTACGTTATTAAAAGGTAGATATGCTGTAATGTAGTCGGGAATTTTCTTGAGCGCAGGGTTCTGACCTGAGCTTGAGTAGAAGGTGCCCAGGAAATTGTCGAACCTTTGCGTTTTGTATTTTGAAAGGGGAATGGGAGATACCCCCTTCTCAATAGCAAACTGCTCGTAGGCATAGTATGCGCCAAGTGCGGTCCAATGGTGGTCTGTGCGGAAATACGTGTATTCGTCGCGGTGCTCACGCTCTGCATCATATATTCCGTCAACTGCAATAGTGTTTTTGAATGAGGCGTTAAAGTAGTCCAATGCTTTTTTCTGGTTTGCAGAGTCCACCTCGGCACGGATAGCATCGTTAAGGGTGATATCCATGCTTGTTGGGGTAATCATAGCATAAACGTTGCCTGTGGGGTTTACAATTCCGTCAAGGCTGTTCACGCAATCAATGAAGCGTGGCGCAGCCTCCTTGGAAAAGCTGTAGTATTCATAGGCGCTGTCACCTGCAACAACAATAGCGCTGAGTGATTGTACGTCGTAATCGGGCTTAACTGCGTTGGGGTCGCCGTTGCCCTTGTTCAGCTCATCCTCATCGGGCATTTCAACGGGCTTGGTTGTCTGCGGCTTGGCAGGCTTAACAGGCTGCTCAATGGGCGAATCGGGGATTTCGTCACCCCTTTCAACGTCACCGTAAATTGCAATGTTATCAAAGCCGTATAAGGATTTGATAAATGTATCGGTCTGTGTGAGTGCCTCCCTGTATGGGAATGTGTCTGAGAACCATGTGTCAATGTCAGCAAAGAAGTCACCTGATAACAAAGTCTTTGTGCTGTATTCGGGGAAGGCTGCCAAGGGACGTTTTTCTGTTTCTGAATAAGTGGGTCTGATTGAAATTGCGAATGCAAGTGCCGTTCCCACGTAAAGCAGCAGGAAGAAGGATGCAACCTTGAGGGCACGTGCCTTGCCAAACCTGTGTGTCTTCTTTTCGTTGTGCTTTTCCTTGCGGCTGTCTCGGGCAGCCTTGAGTTTTAATTTTAGCCTTACGCCCTTTTTCTTGATGTAACGGCGCTTGTTTGTAATAACAGGCTTGGATTTTTTCGCTTTCTTTTCCTTTTTTGCAGGAGAACTTTCAGTATTCTCTGTCTGCTTTTCTGTAGTATCCTGCGGAAGGTCTGTGGTTATGGATTCGGCTTTTGGCGCCTTGCTCTTTTCCTGCTTTACCTTCTTTTCCTTTTTCTTCGCTTTTCTGCCACGCTTGGTGCTTGCTTGTATAGGCGGTGGCGCAATTACTGCAGGTGTATCATCAGCCTCTGGCTTGTCCTCTGCCACATTCTCATCATCAGCCTCTGCTTCGCAGGGCGCGTCGGTCATATTTTCCGTAACGTCATCTTCGGGTGCTGACGGCTCCTCTGCTTCAATAGCCTCGGAAATAAGCTCTTCGGCAATCTTAATAGCAGGCGGCTCAAGAACAATGTCATCTGTTGCTTCTTCAACCTCAGGAGTAGGTTCAATAACAGGCTCCTCTGCGATTTTTTCAACGACAGGAGTATAGTCGGGCTCCTTAATATCAATATTGGGACGGGGATTGTATGTGGGCTCGTAAACAGCCTCGCTTACAGGCTCATATACGAAGTCCTCAAGGAGCTGGATTTTCTCTTCAGTAACAGGCTTGAGTTCAAGCAATGGAATGCCCTCAATGACAGGCATTTCCGAAATGTCAAACACGTCATCGTCAGCAGTATCGGGTACAGGGAGCTGGGGCTCCTTTTCTATCTGCGGAGTGTCAACATATACTATTTCCTTGTGCTTTACTTCGGGAGCCTTTGGAGCCTCGTCGGGGAGAGAAAGCATAGGAATACCCTCAATTATGGGCATTTCAGTAAGGTCTATAATAACGTCCTCAGCCTCTGCTCTCTGCGGCGGCTCTGTAAGGATAATGTCAAAGTCATTGTCCTCAACACCTTCAACGGTCTTGTTGGTGATTGTTGAGGGCGTTTTTTTCTTTTCGGGCATAGCAACACTTGCCGTAGCCTCGTTTTCAACGGCTACAGCCTCGTTAAGGAGTATTAACTTGTCGGTATCATCGTTTTTCGCTTCCCTGGTGAATTTGTTTTTCACCGAATCGGCTCTTTTGATAACAGAGCCGACAGAGGGGAGTGAGCGCAATTTGATATCGCGCGGTTTGTTATAAAGCATATAACATCCTCCGACAGGTGGTGTGTGCGTTCGTTTAGAATTGGAAATATAAGAATGGGTTGTACTTGTCGCCTACAAGGGCGAGGGTTGATAACAACAGTAGCACAAGGGGAGCTGTTGTTTCGCACAGCGTAAACGTAACGTGTAGTGCAGTTCGCTCCTTGCTTGGGCGCAGCTTCTTAACAACGATTTTTGTTAAGGGTGTAACGGCAATTAAAGCAATGAGTATAAAGTTCACGTTGCCCATAACCGCAGTTTTTGTTTCAAAGTCAATCAGCGGATTACTGTTTGCACCGAACATTCCCTGTAAAACAACAGGTATAAAACGGAAGTCGGAAAATCTGAACAATATCCAACCGAAGAAAACAACAATCAGTGTGTATGCACGGGAGAAAATTGAGGGTATTTTATCAAATACCTTAAGCAGGAACAGCTTCTCTATTATCAAGAAAATGCAGAAGAACAGTCCCCAAAGAACAAAGTTCCAGGATGCGCCGTGCCACAAGCCTGTGAGCAGCCACACAATAAGAATGTTGAAATACGTTCTTGCCTTGCCCTTGCGGTTGCCGCCAAGGGGAATGTAAACGTAATCTCTGAAAAACGAGCCAAGGCTGATGTGCCATCTGCGCCAGAAATCTGTAATGGATTTTGCAGCGTAGGGATAGTTAAAGTTTTCCTTGAAGTGGAAGCCCATCATAAGACCCATGCCGATTGCCATATCCGAATATGCGGAGAAGTCAAGGTATATCTGCAGCATATAGAACAAAATGCCTGCCCATAAGCCTGCTACAGAGCGTGCAGAAAGCTCTGCAATTGCCGCATCGGGAGCAGAAGCAATCAATGAATCTGCCACCAACAGAGTGTCGGCAAGCGTGCCGCAATGGTTGGCAAGCAATGCTTTTTTTGCAAGACCCGCAGTAAATCGCATAAT
>JAGBTL010000180.1 GCA_017631355.1 Clostridia bacterium | reverse complement strand
GTCATATTTTGAAAGGTCAATTCCGTAGCTTTTGTAAGCACCATTTTTATACTCACTCATACAAAGAATTGACGTTCCGTCTATGAAATGGAGCAGACTGTTCATTTCCTTTTCTGCAAGGTGATAATTGGAAAGGGTAAGGCATCTGTAATCCTGATCGTAGCTTGCCTTCCAAACAACACTCCATTGTCTGTCGTGCATAAGCTCAATTGTTTTATCAATGCTGAAGGAGCCATCGTATATGGTGTCGCTCTCAACGTAGCCTGTGTTGAGCTCAACTGTGTTTTCAAAGTTCTCTTCACCAATAATGGCTTTCAGGCTGTCATCCTCAAGGGTGAAGCGGTAGCTGTCCTCAGCTGAAGACTCTGTGACTGCTGAAGCAATAATGCGAACGTCACCTGTAACGTTTGGGATTGTTATGCAGCCGTGCTTGGAGTAAAGCTCTGTGTAGTCAATGTCATCAATAAATACCTGTGCTGTAACAGGAATGTTTACTATTGAAGAAAAGCTGCAGAAGAAGGAATCGCTGTCAGGAATTGTTTTTAATGTGCCTTGGTCAACAATAACGTTATCAAGCTCATAGGTTATGCTGTGAAGCTCTTTTGTGGAATCAGCATATCGGCTGTTCTCATAGAACGCCTTTAAAAAGCTGTTCGTTGTTGCATCCATTCCGTTTTTGTTGGGATGCAAGCCGTCTGCAAGGTAGCAATAAATGTTTGTGTCATCAGCGCATAAGCCTGAATCACCAAAGTTATCAACAAGGATACATTGGAAATATTCACATATTTTTGCAATGTCACCATTAAAGCCATCAAGCTTTTGTCTGCTTTCGTCTGTAAGCAATGAGCGTGGTGCAAGATTATAGCAATAAACCTCGGCATCAGGGTAATTGGACCTGATCTTGTGTATCATTATTGAATAAGCTTCAATTGTTGTCTGCGGAACAGCGTATGCTACAGTATCATCAACCGTTGTAATAAGCTCGTCAAAAATAATCTCGTCAAAGGTGCCCGTTTTATCCTTGCAATAAGACAGGTCGTTGTAGCCCATATAAACAATAATGATATCAGGCTGCTGACCTGCGTTTTCGCCTGTGTTATCGTGAAGGTTAACCGCTCTGTTAAGGTATGCCTGACTTACGGCGTTTTTGTCGGGGTCAAAGGTCTGTGAGTTTGAATATGAGTTGTTGACGAGTATTTCTCCGCCTAATTTGTCAATAATCTGCATCCACCACGTGTCGTTAAGACCAACACCGTTCCTTTTGTTTGAATAGAAAACTCGGTTGTTTTTTATGGTGGAGTTAGAGGTTTCGGCAGCAACACCAGCTGAAACACCTTCGTATGTGGAAATGCTATCTCCGAGAATGGAGATAGTTTTACCATCAAGGGGTTTAACTTCGTTCTCTGCCGCAGCAACCAAGGGGAAAGCTGTTGATAATATGGCTATAATCAGAAAAAAGATAAACAAAGATTCAGTTGTTCTATGTTTAATATTTTTCATAATTTTTCCTTTCTCAAAATAAATTTAACATACATTATAATACTTAATACATATTATTTCAAGTTGTAAATTATGAACAAAAAAGCACCGCTCTGATATTACTCAAAGCGGTGCAGCTTGTTTTGCTAAAATTATTCAGCCTTAAGGGCACGCTGGAGCCAGATTGATGCAATATCAATTGCAGCCCACATACCATTCTTTTCTGTTCTTTTAACAATAGCCTCAAGGGGGTTGATGTTGGGGTCGGTGTTGAGGAGCTGAACAATAACCTTGTCAGCAATTTTCACACCGTGAACCTCGTGTGATGAAGCAACTGAAAGAAGAATTACAAAAGGATCAGACATATTGCCATAGTAGATTGTGTTACCCTTACGAACAATAGGCTTGCCCTTATATGTGAGAAAACTTGTCTGATTATCAGCCAAAATTAACACTCCTTTTTATTACGCCTTAGTTAAGGTATGACTTGAGAAGAACCTGAAGGAGCTCGTCACGGTCAATCTTTCTGATAAGGCTTCGTGCATTGTTGTGTGTAGTGATGTAGGTTGGGTCTTCAGACAGTATATAACCTACAAGCTGACTGGTAGGATTGTAACCCTTTTCAACTAAAGAATTATAAACTGAAACAAGTATCTCACGCATTTCCTTTTCGTGATCATCACTGATTTTGAATTGGATTGTTTTATCTGTCATATAAACACCTCCCGATTTCTTTGGAATATATTATAACCCATTTTTTGAGAAATTACAATAAGTAATTATAAACAATTGGTTAATTATGCACGCATTTCAATGCCGATATTTTTGAGATTTGCAAGAATTGTGTCGATCCAACCCTGAACCTCATCCATTTCAAGAGTTCTGTCCTTTGCGGAGAAGATAAGGCGGACAGTAATGCTCTTGATTTCGTCGGTATTGTATGTGTCAATAACCTTAACGCTTGTAAGCTCCTCAAGGTTAAGTACGTTCCAACACTCTGACATCTGTGCAAAGGTTGTGCCTTCCTTAAGAATGAGTGAAAGGTCATAGTATGTTGACTGCTGTGATGAAGGCTCGCAGAAATCAATGTTTGCACCTTCAATTGTAATGAAATCATCAATATCAATTTCAATACAAACTACCTTTGCAACCTTGTCAAGCTTCTGTGCATTTGTGGGGTGGAGTGTGTGGAAGGTACCAACCTTAACACCATCACAAGCAATTTCTGCTGTGTTCTTGGGGTGCTCATATGCGTGTGTGGGAGCAACCTTTGTAAGAACAGGTGACTTGTGCTTAATCTGTGTGAAGATGTTGTTGATAATTGTAATTGCCTTAAAGAACAAATCCTTTTCGCTGACTGTCTTGTCGTACAATACAATACCAAGTCTGCGGCGCTCGTTTGCTGTGCCGTCTTCTCTTACACCGTCCGCAACTCTGCCGATTTCAAATATACCATAGCTGTCACCGTAGTCCTTGTTTTCAGATGCTGCAAGGAGGAGGGTGGGAATCATTGAGTTACGGATTGTGCCGTTATCGGAGCTTTCAATGTTGAGCACCTTAACGTTTTCCTCAACCTCAATGCCGAGCTTCTTGTATTTGCGAACGTCACCCCAGATGTATGAGTGTACCTCGTGAAGATTGTAGTGCTTTACAAGAATATCCTTGATTTCGTTGCTCTGTGCACGAACAGGTGAGCTCTTAACGGGCTTAAGAGGGCTCTTTGTTGTGATAATGCTGAAGTTATCATAGCCGTAAATACGAGTGATTTCTTCAATGATATCAGCCTTGATTGTAACGTCCTTTGTTGCGCGGAATGAGGGTACTGCAACAGTGAAATCATCACCATTTTTCTCAATACCAAAGCCGAGTGCAGAAAGTGTTTTTACAATGCGCTCCTCAGTAATATCAATACCTGTGTACTTATCAACGTAAGCCTTGTTGAAGGTGATTGAAATTTCCGGATATTTTCTTACGTATTCATCTGTAAGCTGTGATGCAACAACAGCGCCCTCATCAATGCTCTTAAGAAGGTATGCAAAGCGCTTTGCAGCAGTAACTGTCATTTCGGGGTCAAGCATCTTTTCGTAACGTGCAGATGCATCTGTACGAAGGCCAAGTCTTGATGATGATTTACGTACACAAACACCGTCAAAGTTTGCACATTCAAGAACAACTGCATTTGTATCACCGACAATTTCAGAATCAAGACCACCCATAATACCTGCAATTGCAACAGGTGTTGAGCCGTTCTGAATAAGGAGAGTGTCGGTTGTAATGTCACGCTCTGTGTTGTCAAGTGTTGTGAACTTGCAAGCCTCATTAGGTGTGCCTACAACGATTTCATCAATCTTGTTAGCATCAAAAGCGTGGGTGGGCTGACCCATTTCAAGCATAATGTAGTTTGTGAGGTCAGCAAGGAGGTTAATACCACGCATACCGCAGTAGTAAAGACGAATCTGCATAGCCATGGGGCTAACGTTCTTTGTGATGTTATCCATCTTTACGCATGAATATCTGTAAACAAGGTCAGGTCTGTTAACTGTAACCTTGATTTTTTCATCGCCGTCATAAGCAAGGTCAGAGAGGGGAAGGGGCTTAAGCTCTCTGTCTGTAAGTGCAGCAAATTCACGTGCAATACCATAGTGACCCCAAAGGTCAGGGCGGTTTGTAAGTGATTTGTTATCAACCTCAAAGATAATATCATCAATGGGGTAAATATCCTTAAGGCTTGTGCCGTTAGGAGCATCAACGTCTATTTCCATAAGACCTGATTTGTCATCTGAAAGACCAAGCTCAAACGCGCTGCAGCACATACCCTCAGACTCAAAGCCTGCAACAGTAGCCTTAGTGATTTCACCTGCAGGAACTCTGCCACCAGCCTTAACAAAAGCAATCTTCATATTCTCGCGAACATTGGGTGCACCGCAGACAACGTCGTAGATTCTGTCACCGCCGTCAACCTTAAGAAGGTGAAGCTTTTTTGAGTTGGGATGGTTTTCAATTGAAATAATTTCACCAACAACAACGTCGCGGATGTCATCACCCTTGACAATGATATCCTCAACCTCAGCAGTTGCAAGGGTGAAGCTGTTAATAAGCTTTTTGATATCAAGACCCTCAAGGTCAACATATTCTTTTATCCAATTAATTGATACAAACATTTATTTGACCTCCTTTTCGGGTTCTACAAAGGTAGTGTTTTCAAACTGTGAAAGTGATTTGAGGTTACAGCTGTTGAACACACGGATATCCTTGATGCCGTAACGCATCATAGCAAGTCGTGTGAGACCAAGACCGAAAGCAAAGCCTGTGTATTTTTCAGGGTCAAGACCGGCTGCAGTAAGCACGTTGGGGTGAATCATACCGCAGGGGCAAAGCTCAAGCCAACCTGAATCCTTACAAGAAGGACAACCCTTACCGCCACAGATAGCGCACTGAATGTCAAGCTCAAAGCCGGGCTCAACGAAGGGGAAGAAGCCGGGACGAAGTCTTACTGTAATATCTCTCTGGAAAACCTCTGAAAGCATAGTTTTCATAAAGTAGATAAGGTTAGATATTGAAATATCCTTGTCAACCATAACGCCCTCCATCTGGAAGAAGGTGTTTTCGTGGCAGGCGTCAATCTTCTCGTTACGGAAGCATCTGCCGGGGAAGATAACACGGATGGGTCTGTCTGCCTCAAGCTCCTTAGTGTATTTGATAAGAATAGCGTTCTGTGCAGCAGATGTGTGTGTCTTGAGGAGCTGATTTGTGCTGAGGTAATATGTGTCCTGCATATCACGTGCGGGGTGATGCTTGGGGATATTGAGAGCCTCAAAGCAATGGTAGTCATCAACGATTTCGTCGTAATCCTCAATTGAGAAGCCCATGCCTGCGAAGATATCCTCAACCTCACGCTGAATGAGTGTGATGGGGTGATATGAGCCCTTGTCCTCGGTAACGGGGAAGGTAACGTCATAATCCTCAGCGCTGTTGATGAGCTTTTCTTCTTCGATTCTTGTAATTTCCTCACGCTTTTCAGCGAGAGTGCTTTCCATAAACTGTTTAACCTCGTTTATGATCTGACCAGCCTCTTTTTTCTGGTCATTGGGTACATTCCTTAATTCAGCCATAAGTGATGAGATAGGACCCTTTTTACCAAGGAACTCAATACGAAGCTGTTCAAGGTCTGCAGATGCGGTAGCAGCGTTGACCTTTTCAACAAACTGCTGTTTTAAAGCCTGTGCTTTTTCCTGCATTGTTGTCATCCTTTCAATGATTTATAGTACATATTTTAAACGAGTTGGGGAGGGTGATAAAAAAATAAAGCCCCCATCCCACAAAGGGACGAAGACATAACTCCGCGGTACCACCCTTATTTTTGCATAGAGCAAACACTCTTTGGTAATGTAACGGTTACACCCGTCGCGGCCTACTTGGTTTCAACCGCGCTGCTCACAAGTGAACTTCAAAGAAAACCGCTGTAGTGTGCTTGCAGCCAAGGGCACACCTCTCTGTGACATAAGTAAGCTTCTACTCTCTTGCTCAACGCATTTGTTAGAATGATACCACAATATAATAAAAATTTCAATAATAAATTTAAGATTTTATAATTGTTTTATTGTGTTCGGTTTTTTATTCGTAAATTGTTTACTAAGACAGGGGACGGTTCTATGTCCTGCTCAGATTTAAGTTAATCATTTCTCTCAAAGGGTGGATTTAGCGACTCACCCTTTATTTTTGCGAAGCATTACCTCCCTAACCCTAGGGAGGGGGACCAAAATCTTTGATTTTGGTGGTGGGTAGTTCTCTTACTCCTTTTCTTCACTTAAATAGAATAATAGATTTGCGGTTGGTTCTACCTCTCTGGTTTAAGAGAGGGGGACCACCTTTTTGTCAAGCT
>JAGBTL010000023.1 GCA_017631355.1 Clostridia bacterium | reverse complement strand
TTAGCATCACAAACACACTTTGTTGCAGAAAGCTTGTAAGCATCAAAACGATCTGTGTTGATTGTGATAAACTTTGCATCTGCCTTGAAAAGTGATTTTGAAGCAGTTGTAAAGTCAGAGAAGCGTGTGCCGATACCAATGATAACGTCAGCATCCTTTGCAATAAGGTTTGCGCTGAGGTTGCCTGTAACACCAACACCACCAAGGTTGAGGGGATGTGATGAAAGCACGGCTGATTTACCATTCTGAGTTTCAGCGAAGGGAATATTGTGCTTTTCACAGAAGGACTGAACGTCCTGACCTGCTTCAGAATATCTTACGCCACCACCTGCGATAATAAGAGGCTTTTTAGCATTCTTGATAACCTCGGCAATATCCTCGATTTCATCTGCTGCAGGAGCAATACGAGTGATTTTGTGAACGCGCTTCTGGAAGAATTCCTCGGGATAATCAAAGCTTTCGCCTTCAACGTCCTGCGGAATTGAAACACAAACTGCACCTGTGTTAGCTGTGTCAGTAAGTGTTCGCATAGCGTTAATCATTGCAGACATAAGTTGTTCGGGTCTTACAACTCTGTCCCAATAACGGCAAACAGGCTTGTAAGCATCGTTTGTTGTAATTGAAAGGCTGATTGGCTGCTCAAACTGCTGTAAAACAGGGTCCGGCTGTCGGCAAGCAAAGGTGTCGGCAGGAAGGAGCAACAGAGGAACGTTGTTAACTGTTGCTGTTGCTGCTGCAGTTATCATATTTGCTGCACCGGGACCGATTGAAGAAGAACAGGCAATAATTTTTCTTCTGTTGTGCTGCTTTGCAAAGCTTGCGGCAACGTGTGCCATGCCTTGCTCGTTTTTGCCTTGATAAACCCTGAGAGAGCCGGGGTTTTCATCAAGCGCCTGACCAAGACCGCATACAATTCCGTGACCAAAAACAGTAAATATACCGTCAACGAACTTTGTTTCTTTGCCGTCAAAGGAAACGTACTGATTATCAAGGAATTTTACGAGCGCCTGGCCCATTGTCATAATAGGCATATATTTCACTCCTTATGGAATAATTTATGTTTTTATTTTGTGAGCCATTGATGCTCCTCGGAAACAAAGCGTGTTGTTTTGTACCAAGGATCATCGGGTAAATGACGTATCATCCAAACGTAGCACATTTCATAGCCGGGAGCAACAACCTGCTGATGATCGTTGCCATCGGTGATATAAACTGCGCTGCCCTGAACGCTTTTGTATACGTTGTCACCAACGAACGCTGCACCAAAGCCCTGTGGCTTGTCAAACTGATAATAGTAAACCTCAGGCTGAGGGTGATGATGAGGCGGATAGCTTGACCAACGACCCGGCTGATTATAAACCTCACCGAGAACCATATTTGAATATGGCGCATTGTCGGGGTCAAAAACTGTTGAAACAATTCTGTAGCCTGTTCCTTCCCATTGGTCCTTGCCAAAGTGCTGATAAAGAATCATATCAGGTGTGTAGAAAACAGGTGTGAATATAATATCATTATCCGTCTGCTGAATGAGAATCTCTGATTCCTCATTTGCTGCGATTGTAACCTCTGTGTCCTTGGGCACGTGTAAGCAGTAAGTTGCTTTAACAAAGGGATTGTCGCGGTGCATATTTTTTGTTTCGCCATCCCACGTAATGCTTACGTCACCCTTAAGAATCAAAAATGCGGTTTCACATTCACCATCGCAAACAGAAAGCGTTTCGCCTTTATTGAATTTTTTTACTTTAATGTTCATAAGCATATCGCTGTGCTTGCCGTTCATTTCGCACAGGATGCGCTCATTGTTTTCGTTATAGCTTAATTTTTCAAACATTGTATCAATCCTTTTTGTCATCAGTTAAAACACCGCTTGAACTGATTGGTATTACCTCACCAAGGTATGTTGGCTCAGGCTTGTAAATGCAATAAACAAAGTCCTTGCAGCGGGCTAAGGATTCACGGAGGTTGTTGTATATATCCATTGGTAATGAATAATTAAATTGACCGTCAGCGGCAATTCCGTAAGCCTCAAGCCCCAGCTTTCTGGCATTATACACAGCTCTGTATAAATGGTATTTCTGTGTAACAATAATTACGCTATTTACGTCGAAAACATCTCGTGCACGGTACATTGACTCATAGGTTGAGAAGCCCGCATGGTCCATGAAAACCTCATCGGGAATAGCACCGGCATTGATAGCGTAATCCTTCATCGCATTGACTTCATCATATTCAACTGTGCCGTGGTCACCGGTCATAAGCAATCGGTTGGTGCAGTTTGTGTTATATACAGAAAGACCTATGTTCAATCGTTCCTGGAGCATATGTGAAGGATAGTCGTCAAACAGTCCGGCTCCGAGCACCATTGCACAATCAACGTTCAGATTGTCACAATCCTCTGTTGTAATGATGTATTGTGAAGCGTATGCAATTATGTAGATGTTTATTGCACTATAAACCAATGTGCAAAGCAAAGTGAAAATCAGTAATACGACGAAAATTTTTTTGATTTTCGGATTCTTGTTTATACAAGATAATAATTTACACTTTTTCATGGCGCATTATCCTCTTGCAACCATTTCTCCGTATTCTTCTTTTTCTTTCTTGATGAATTCCTTTACAGCATCAACGCAGGGCATATCCTGTGAGCAGGCGTGACTTGCAACAAGCATTGCGGCAGAAGCAGAGCCGAATTCAAGTGCATCCCACATATCCCATCCTTCAAAAATACCATAAAGGAAAGCAGATGCATATCCGTCACCGCCACCGAAGGATTTAAGAAGCTTAACAGGGAAGGGCTTGATGGTGTAGCTCTGACCGTCGTTTGTGTATGCTGTTGAGCCTTCCTTGCCGTGCTTGATTATGACGATTTTTGCATTCTTTGAGTGCCAGTATTTTGCACTGCATTCGTCTGTACCGTCAAGACCAATAAATTTTTCGGTAAGGTCAAATTCCTCGCGAGAGCCTAAAATGATATCAGCCTTTTCTGCAACGGAAGAATAGTAAATTGCAATTTCGTCGTTGCTCTTCCAATTATATGCACGATAGTCAATATCAAAAATAACAGGAATGTTGTTTTTCTTTGCAATGAGTGTTGCCTTGAGAGCAGCCTCTCTTGAGGGGCTTTCGCAAAGTGATGTACCTGAAATAAGCAAAGCCTTTGCTTTCTTTATGTAATCCTCGTCAATATCTGCAACATCAAGCTTAAGATCGGCAGCTTCGTTACGGTACATTGTAATTGAACTCTGTGTTTCAGAAAGAATTTCTGTAAATGTTAAACCGATTTTTTCGCCGTTTGTGCAGCGTGTGATGTGAGAGCAGTCAATTCCCTCATTTTTGAAGAAGTTTTTAACAAAGGTACCGAGCTCATCATCAGATATTCTTGCAAAGAAGCCGCACTTCTTGCCGAGTCTTGAAAGACCAACCGCAATATTGGCAGGTGAGCCGCCAAGATATCTTTTGAAGGTTGTACTCTCTGAAAGAGGACAGTAGTAGTCAACAGGGTTGAGGTCAACCGCAACTCGTCCGAGAAGAATAAGGTCAAACTCTTTTGTGTTGTCAAATTCAATGTATTTCATAATAAGTGCTCCTTATTTTAAATTTTCCATATTGAAGATTTTAATATGCTTTTTAACATTTTCATAAACCTCGTCTGCCATTTTCTGTGACAAGGCAAAGTAGTTGCCGCCGTCTGCCGTGTTCTGTGAGGCAGCCTTAACAACTGCATCAAAGCTAGCGGTTGCGATGTTAACCTTTCTTATGCCGTTTCTGATACATTCCTGAAAGGTTTCGGGTGTAATGCCTGTACCACCATGCAGAACAAGTGGAGTATCGCATGATGCATCAATTTCCTTCAATACGTCAAGCTTTAATTCAGGTGCAGCCTTGTAGTGACCATGAGCGTTACCGATTGCAACAGCCATGGCATCAATGCCTGTTCGTTTGCAGAAATCATCAGCAACAGTGGGGTCGGTGCATTGGATTGTGTGCGCCTTTCCACCACCCTCGTTGCCACCAACAACTCCAAGCTCAGCCTCAACGGAAGCACCGTATTCACGAGCAATATCCACAACTCTTTGTGTAAGCTTAACGTTTTCCTCATAATCAAGCAATGAGCCGTCAAGCATAACGGATGAAAAACCAAGCTCAAGCGCTTCTTCAACAGTTTCGTAGTTAAGTCCGTGGTCAAGGTGAACACAAACGTCCACGCTGCTGTTTTCTGCGGCAGCAACCATCATAGGGCCGATAATTGCAAGGGGAGACGTGGGAAGCCTTACTTCTGCAATCTGGATAATGATGGGTGTGTTCATTTCCTCGGCAGCTCTGATAGCTCCCAAAATCATTTCCATATTACCGACAGAAAAAGCACCCACGGCTTTGCCTTGTTCATCTGCACGGCTTATTAAATCTTTTAGTGTTACGATTGACATACATTCACCCGATTTTATGGTAATAATATTAATATAAATAAATATACAACAATATTAAAAACAAATCAATGAAAAGAGCGTTGTTTACCT
>JAGBTL010000179.1 GCA_017631355.1 Clostridia bacterium | reverse complement strand
CCCCCTCTCTAAAGTTAGAGAGGTAGGACCGTCAATTAGTTTATTTTTCGCTTGATAGTATGTTGGTTAGGCAAGTTTATGGTAAGTCCTCTTGTGGTACCCAAACAGGAGACTAACCACTACCGGAACTACCCACCACCAAAATCAAAGATTTTGGTCCCCCTCCCTTGGGAAAGGGAGGTAAGGCTTCGCATCATTTTTAATTTGTTGCAAACTTGTAGAACGCGTTCACTACGATAGGCTGATTGCTTGCGACAGCTTTATAATCGCAACGCAGTTCCTAAATTCCTAATTCCTAATTCCAAATTAAGTTTGTGCCTTGCGGAGATGAAATCAGAAAATCAACGCGCCTTTGTCATATTCGCAGGCTCTGTATGGAACGCCTACTCTGAGGGCGTCGCCGTTGCGTGTAAGGAGCTCATCTACTCGGACAAGCTCATAGCCCTCTGCCTGCAGCTCGGGGATAGCCTTAAGCACCGCATCAACAGTAGCAGGGCGTGTATCGTGGAGCAGAATTATACTGCCGTCGCTTGCCTTTTTCATTATATCCTCGTAAATTTCCTGACTGTCATCCTTATTCCAATCAAAGGTGTGGAAGCTCCAATGAATGAAAATGCGGTCAAAGCTTTTAAACTGATGAGGCCACACGTTACCGTAGGGGGCACGAAGAAACAACGGTTTTTCACCTATTATGCCTTCAATTACCGCCTCGCCCTTTTCAATGCTTTCAATAGCGGTGCTGTCAGGGGTTAAATAAAAATTGGGATGGTCATAGGTATGACTGCCGATAAGGTGACCCTCGTCGTGAGCACGTTTGACAACATCGGGGCGTTTTTCCGCCTGCTTGCCTATAACGAAAAAGGTTGCCTTGGCGCCATACTGTGCAAGGCCGTCAAGGAGTCTTTCCGTATGTCCGCTTGGACCATCGTCAAAGGTAAGAGCAATGGCTTTTTCGCCAACTGCACCCTCCTCTGCCTCAAGGTGGTAAATGCCGTCGGGAATACTGCGCCACAAAAGCAGAATTGCGAGAATTATTGGCACACAGGCAAAA
Source organism: Clostridia bacterium (assembly GCA_017631355.1). Classification (GTDB taxonomy): domain Bacteria; phylum Bacillota; class Clostridia; order Oscillospirales; family Acutalibacteraceae; genus DTU089. The sequence goes on along the minus strand of JAGBTL010000179.1, from coordinate 14,152 downwards.
AGCAGCTCCAAAAGCTGTCGTTTTTGCGAATTTTTATTTTTATCTTTTTTAATCATTAAAAGTGTATCTCCTAAAAAATAAAGGTGTTTCAGACTCAGAGAGTTTGGAACACCTTTATAGGTTATCGTATTATTTCAAACTTATTTCTTGAAAAGACCAAGGATATCAACGATATCGCCGTCCTCGTCATCATCTGCAGAAGCGTATGAATCTGATGAAGATGATGAAGAAAGGATTGCTGAGCCTGACTTGTTAGCCATACCGTTTGCATCTGTGCCGAAGCCTGTTGCAATAACAGTAACAACCATTTCGTCCTCAAGCTTTTCGTCAAAAGCAACACCGAAGATGATGTTTGCATCTGCATCAGCAGCTTCAGCAATAATGCTTGCAGCTACGTCAACGTCATCAAGAGTGATGTCAGGTGAAGATGTGATGCTGATGATAACACCCTTTGCGCCCTGGATTGTTGTTTCAAGAAGAGGGCTTGATACTGCTGAGTTAGCAGCTGCCTCTGCCTTTTCCTTGCCCTTTGCACGACCAACGCCCATGTGAGCGTGACCTGCGTCCTTCATAACTGCAGTAACGTCTGCAAAGTCGAGGTTGATAAGGCCGGGAACCTTGATAAGCTCTGAAATGCTCTTAACACCCTGACGGAGAACATCGTCTGCAACGTCGAAAGCGTTAGCAAATGTGATCTTCTGGTCAGAAACTAATTTAAGTCTTTCGTTGGGGATAACGATAAGGCTGTCAACGTGCTGTGCCAGCTCTGCAATACCTGCCTCTGCCTGCTGCATTCTGCGCTTGCCTTCAAATGCGAAGGGCTTTGTAACGATACCAACTGTAAGGATACCGTTGCTCTTTGCGATTTCTGCAATAGCGGGAGCTGCACCTGTACCTGTGCCACCGCCCATACCTGCAGTGATGAATACCATATTAGCACCGTTGAGAGCATCAACGATAGCGTCACGGCTCTCCTCGGCAGCCTTAAGGCCCATCTCAGGACGAGCACCTGCGCCACGGCCACCTGTTACCTTTTCACCAATCTGAATTTTATGTGTAGCCTTTGAGAAAGTAAGAACCTGTTTATCTGTATTTACAGCGATGAATTCAACACCCTGTACACCTGAAGATACCATGCGATTGATAGCGTTTCCGCCACCGCCACCTACACCGATGACTTTAATCTGAGTTACATCTTCAAAATCGTTTGAAATTTCAAAGTTCATTTTAAATCCTCCTAAAACTTAACTTCTTATGAAATGATAGTTTTGCTCATAATACATCCCTTAAATTTTACCACAGTATTATAACAATAGCAAGAACTTTTTTGATTTTTTTGATTATTTTTGGTATAAAACGGTCGCGAAACCAATATATTTCACTTTAATTTAATTTTCTGCATCGTCCGATACAGTATCGTTGCTCTCCTCTGCCTCATCCTCGGGAGCCTCCGCTTCATCCTCTGTTGCTGTATTTTCATCAGCCTTTTCGGAAGCATTCTGTGTTGCAGGTGCTTTTGTTACAGGCACCTTACTCTCCTCACCCGGGTCAAAGCTTGCGTATGGCTCAACGCTTACGTCCATAACACCAATGGAATATGCATTAATTTCATTTTCCTTTTCAATTGCAGCCTCGGCACGACGAATTTTCTGCTCAAGGTTTACAAACGACCCAATTTTCACGGTAATTCGATCGTCATACTTAAGCTGGAACTCACCCGCCTTGGTAAGCACAATACCTGTAAGCTGTTTGAAGCCGCTGCTTTTTATTGCACCAAGCAGTTCTATAAAGCGGCTTGTAATCTGGTCGTTATTCAGCTTAATTACTCCACCAACAGGAGCACCCTTAAGCTGCACACCGTCAACGATTGCAACACCATCACGAATCATTGCCGCATTTCTGTCAAGAACCTTACCGTTTTCATCCACAAGAATAAAGCCTGCTCCATAGGGCAATGCAGCAACCTCGCGTGTTGCGGTAACGTTAATGATAATTGTATCGGGCAAATCAAGCTCAAGCGTAATTTTATCTATGTAAGGCAAGGCAGCCGTTAGGCTTTCGTTCACCTTTTCCTCGTTTGCCAAAAAGAGATTATCGCCTATTTCAACACCGCTTTTTGCAACAACGTCCTTCTCGGAATAAACCTTGTCGCCCTTTACCTGTATGGTGCTTATTCTGAAGAAAACAGCCAGAACAAGTGCTACACCTGCACAAGCAACAACCAAAGCAAGACCCGCAAGCAAAGCAAGGCGTTTTGCTTTTCGCTTACGGCGAATCTTCTTTTTATTTATGGAGCGCACCTCGTCACGAGATAAATTTTCCGTCTTTTTCTTTTTAGGCGGTATTATCTTTGTGGCGGAACGACCCTTCTTTTTGCGTTTGTTTTGTTCCATTAGCTTTTACCTTCCGTTGAGTGAGACCACATCACACTCATACTAAACTCTTCGTATATCTGCATTTAAAACAGACAGGTTATCGGAGAAATCCTCGTAACCCCTGTCAATATAACCAACATTATTAACTGTTGTAACGCCCTCTGCACAAAGACCTGCCACAACCAAGGCTGCACCTCCGCGCAAATCCGGCGAAAACACCTCTGCTCCGTAAAGCTTTGGCACACCGTCAACCACGGCAACACGTCCCTCCGCGCGTATTTTTGCGCCCATTCGTATTAACTCGGGAACGTGCTTGAAGCGACTTTCAAAAATATTTTCAACAATAACGCTTGTGCCCTTGGCAACTGACGTCAGGGTTGTGAAAAGCGCTTGTGAATCCGTAGGAAATCCGGGATAGGGCTGTGTAATTATTTTATCTATGCGCTTAAGTCCAACGGGGTTTTTAATCCTTATGGACTTGCAACGCACACTCACGTTGCAGCCTGCTTCCTCAAGCAAGGGTAAAACAGCGTTAAGGTGAACAGGCTCCGTGTTTTTCAGCTCAATATCGCCACCTGTAACAGCACCTGCAATCAGATAGGTTGAGGCAACGATTCTGTCACAAATAACCCGATGCTCACAGCCGTGAAGCTGCTCAACACCCTCAATTGTAATTATACTCTCACCCGCGCCACTAATACGCGCGCCGCAGGACGTGAGAAAGGCACACAGGTCTGATATTTCAGGCTCGCGAGCCGCATTAACTATGGTTGTTGTCCCCGTTGCCGTAGCTGCAAGAAGAATGGCATTCTCCGTAGCACCAACACTTGGGAACGAAAAGGTTATTTTATTACCCTCAAGCTTGTTTTTAACCCTGCAGGTAATATTGCCGTAGCACTCATCCACCTCAACACCCAGACGCCTTACGGCATAAAGGTGCAAATCAATAGGACGAAGCCCGATTTCGCAACCACCGGGTGCACACAAGGTTGCCTTGCCTGTTCTGCCAACTATTGCACCAAGGAAAACAACCGAGGAGCGCATTTCATGCATCAGCTCCTCAGGTATATGACTACAGGAAACAGTTGTAGCATCAACGGTAACGGTATTCCCCTCACGACGGACACTACAACCAAGGCTCCTGAGAATTTTAATGGTACATTCCGTATCAGAAAGCTTGGGGCAATTGTGAACTACACACCTGCCATTCACAAGCACCGTTGCGGCAAGTATGGGCAAGGCGCTGTTTTTTGAGCCCTGAACGTCAAGGCTACCATGCAAGCGCCTGCCTCCGGTGATAACATAAGCAGACATACAGCTGCTCCTTTCAATATGTAGTAAAAGGTCTTACGCTGTATAATATGCTGTTATTCTAAAAATGTTAAATTACTTTTTAATGAGACCCTCAACTATATCACAGATTCGGCTCGTTGCATCAACAACTGCCATCTCGCGGGCGTTTTCACCAATCTCCTTAAGCTTACACTTATCACCGAGAAGGTTGTCAACGTGTCTGCAAAGCACTCTGCCGTTAAGGTCCTTTTCTTCAATAATCAATGCGGCGTGTCTGTTAACAAGCGCCATTGCATTGTGGTACTGATGATTTTCAGTAACGTTAGGTGAGGGAATGAGGATTGAGGGCTTGCCGAGAGCCTCAATCTCTGAAAGTGATGATGCGCCTGCACGACAGATTACAAGGTCTGCCGCAGAAAGGCAACGCGCCATATCATCAATATAGGGTCTGATTCTGATATTGGGCATTTTATTAAGGTCAACGTCCCTGTCTGCCAGCTTATCTACAACCCACATACCGTTTTTACCGGTAGATACCATAAAGTTATAGCGATTTTCGTGGGCGTTTGTTGCAATAACCTCAACAATAGCGTTGTTGATTTCACGTGCGCCCAAGGAGCCACCCATACAAAGTATAATGGGCTTATCGTCAAAGCCTAACTCCTGTCGTGACACAACAGGGTCTGCCTCAAGCAGCTCACCACGGATAGGCAAGCCTGTTACGATTGGCTCGTTTTTGAACTTCATATGCTTTTTTGCATCCTCCGAGGTGAGCATAACAACGTCAACCTTTTCGGAAAGCGCTTTGTTTGTAACGCCGGGAAAGGCGTTCTGCTCGTGAACAGCGGTGGGCACGCCCATCTTTGCTGCCATTCTGATAACAGGACCGCTAACGTAGCCGCCAAAGCCAACTGCTACGTCGGGCTTGAATTCATTTATGATTTTCTTAACATCGCCTGAGCTTTTAACAAGCTTGATTGCGGTGCTGATATTTTCTTTAATATCCTTTGGTGAAAAGCCTCGTCTGAGACCCTTAATATCAATTGTTTTTAACGGATAACCTGCTGCAGGAACAATTTCTGCTTCAATTCTGTCGCTTGTACCAACAAAGCAGATTTCCGCATCGGGATGTCTTTTCCTGATTTCACCTGCAACTGCAAGAGCAGGATTAACGTGACCGCCTGTGCCACCTGCTGCTATCAAAACCTTCATAGTAACACCATCCTTTTCTCTTTCGTTAACTTTTTAAACTACCTTGTTTTTATTTCTCTTAAGGTTTCTCATAAAGTAAACCTTTGGCAAATCTGCCTGCCTTGAAACGCTGAGAATAGTTCCCATTTCAATAAGGGTGATGAGCAACGCTGAGCCGCCGTAGCTGAAGAAAGGAAGGCTGATACCTGTGTTCGGCACCGTGTCCGTAACAACGGCAACGTTGAACATTACCTGTAAGGCAAGCTGTGCTGTCATACCGAATGCAAGAAGTGCACCGAATCTATCCTTTGCGCGCATACCGATATAGATACCGCGGGCAATAAGAACAACAAAGCCAAGAAGAATAAACACACAACCAACAAAGCCAAGCTCCTCACCAACAATTGAGAAAATAAAGTCGGTGTGTGATTCGGGGATATAAAGATATTTCTGCTTGGAATTACCAATACCTGCACCAAGGAAGCCGCCTGAGCCGAGAGCAAACAAGGAGTGATTTATCTGCCAACGTGATTCATCGGGAGAATAATCCTTGATTCGCCATGCTCTGATACGATCAATCATATATTCCTTGAGGGGCAAATCATCGTAATTAAAGCAAACGTAAATGAGCACAATAACGGCAAGGATGCCTCCGATAGCAAACCAACGTGCTCTGCACTCACCTATCCACAGCATGGTAACACCGATGAGCATAATAAGAATCGCACCTGAAAGGTGGCTACCAAGAAGAACCGAGCCTGCTGTTACGGCAATTATGATACCGTAGAAGAACATTGTGGTGGTTCCCTGTGTGATTTTTATTGAGCCGTTTGTAAGCTCGGTAATTTTCTGCGCCCAGCCTGCTTTTGAGGGCTTTGCACTAACAATCTTGTCGTGGTCCTTATCAAGACCATAGGCAAGGAACAGAATGAGTGTAAACTTGGCAATCTCCGAGGGCTGGAATGAAAATGAACCGATACCAAACCAACGGTTGATGCCGTCGCCACCACCCTGCAGAACTGTAATGGCAAGAATGCCGAGAGCACCTACAAGGCCCAAATTTGAAAAGTGCTTAAGATACTTATAGTTAAACCGTGAATAGAACAGCATAACTGCTATACCACCAACGGCAAAAACAACCTGACGCTTGAAATAATACAGGCTGTCACCTGAGCCGCTATTGTAAAACGCATATATATAGCTTGAGGAAAGGAGCATTACAAGGCCCACCGTCATAAGACCGAGCATAATAAGGAAAAAGGGAACATCCATACCATTCTTGATAAAAAGGTCATTGAATTTATTTTCCTTTTTCATTGCGAACACACCTTTCCGAAAGCATTTGAGTTAATTTTTATTTGGGAGCACCAAGTGCAACAAGAACAATTGCGATGATGCCACCGATGAGGTTTACTGCGGAGAAGATTTTAACAATCTTAACCTCCTTCCATCCACACATCTCGAAGTGATGATGAATGGGAGCCATTTTGAAAATTCGTTTGCCGTGAGTAAGCTTGAAGTAGCCAATCTGCAAAACGTCTGAGCCGAACTCTGCAACGTATATAATGCCCACAAGGAGAATGATTATGGGGCAATCAACTGCATAAGAGAATGCAACAACAAGACCGCCAAGGAACATTGAGCCAAGGTCACCCATCATAACCTTTGCGGGGTGCCAGTTCCAGATAAGGTAGCCTGCAAGACCACCGAGAAGCGCCGCCGCCATAAGGCTGACACCAAAGCAGTTGCGAAGAGCCGCAATAACAATGAAGCTGAGTGCTGCGGTAAGTGTAACAGAGCCGCAAAGACCGTCAACACCATCAGTAAAGTTTACAGCGTTTGTTGTAGCATAAATAACAATAAAGCCGATAACCCAGAAGAAAAGCTTTGTTTCAACCATTCCGACAAAGGGAATAAAGGTTGCACCTGTGGGATCGTTTATGTAAAGAGTAAGAATGTAGCCTACCATAAGAACTACCTGAAGAACGCTCTTCTGAGGGATGGTAAGACCCATATTACGCTTTTTAACAACCTTGATATAGTCATCAAGGAAGCCGATAAAGGCAAAGCCGAGAGCCATTACAAGACCTGACCAAACCTTAACCTTATTGGAAGAAGCAACAACGTCAGCAACCTGTGGCAGCACGTTTGATGCGCCGTTTGTTACTGAAGCAACAAGATCACCGCCCATAAGCCTGTCGGCAAGCACAACAAGGACAAAGGAAATTACTGTACCAAGAATAAACAATATACCGCCCATTGTGGGTGTGCCCTGTTTATTTTTGTGCCACTTGGGACCAATATCAAGAATGGTCTGACCAAATTTGAGCTTGTGCAAGAAAGGAATTACAACGTAGCCAAGGCCAAATGATACACCAAATGAGATCGCCGCCGCTACAATGCAAGCTATAATAATATTCATCTTCCATACTCCTTAACAATATAGTTGATATTCACAGAATATCCCTATTTATATAATACCTTAATTTACAGGAAAATACAAGTCAGTCGTTATCAAAACCCAACTTTTTATAAAGAGAAATGAAGATTTCCTCCATCCTCATACCACGGCTACCCTTAAAGAGAACTGCATCCCCCTCTTTTACGTTTTCGTAAAGGAAGTCCGCAATTTTTTCCTTGTCATCAAAGCACAATGCCTTGCAGCCGTTTTTCTTTGCCTCATCTGCAATAAACCTTGAAAGCTCACCGTAGGTAATAACGTATTCACAGCCTGTTGAAGCCGCCTTCTCGCCCACTTGACGGTGTGCATTTTCAGCAAAATCGCCAAGCTCAAGCATATCGCCGAGAACCGCGTATGACTTACCCTTACAGATTGTTGCAAGTGCATCAAGTGACGCCTTCATACTATCAAGATTTGCGTTGTAGCAATCCTCAATAAAGGTAATATTATTTATTTCCGTAATTTTCTGTCGCATTCCCTCAGGCTCAAAATCCCTGATGCCTGAAGCGGCCTCCTCAAGTGTGTAGCCAAGCTCCATACCAACACACATTGCACACATAGCGTTATAAACGTTATGAATACCAACGCTTGGCACGTAAACCTCTGCCCTTTCACCCTTGTAAACAGCGGTAAAGGTGCTTCCTGCAGCATCCGCAGAAATGCCCTCTGCCGTCATATCAAGACCATCGCCATCAATACCGAAGCGCACGATTTTATAGTCGTCGCGGTCAATTGTGGCAAGCATATCGTTATCACCATTGATAATGAGGGTTGAGCCCTTTGCCATACCATCAAGTATCTCGCACTTTGCCTTCAAAATGCCCTCACGAGAGCCCAGATTTTCAATATGAGCTGTGCCAACGTTTGTTATGCAAGCAATTGAGGGCTCAACTGCTTTTGAAATGCGGGAGATTTCCTCAAAGTGATTCATTCCCATTTCAATAACTGCCGCCTCATGGTGCTCCTCAAGGCAGAAAAGTGTTTTTGGCACGCCGATTTCATTATTAAGGTTACCTGCAGTCCTTAAGGTGTCAAACTTCTTTTTAACAACTGCATAAATCATACCCTTGCTCGTTGTTTTGCCAACGCTGCCTGTAAGACCGATAAAGGGAACGTCAAACAATTTTCTGTAGCCGTGCGCAATATCAAGCAAAGCCTTGCCTGTATCCTCAACGTAAAGAATGCGAGGATCATTGCCAACGTTCTTGCTACAAACAACCGCTTTTGCACCCTTTGAAAGTACGTCTGCCACAAAATCGTGTGCATCAAAGCGTTCACCGACAAGTGCAACGAACAACGTATTTGAATCTATATCGCGACTATCTGTTGAAATCTTTAAAATTTCGCCGTCTATATTTGCAGTAGCACCGCAAAATGCTGCTACCTGTTTAACTGTAATACTTTTCATACCCTATCATCCTATATCCCGATTATTTACCGAGCTTAACAAGTGCCTCTGCCACAACCTCGCGCTCATCATAGTGCACGCGTTCCTTACCAATAACCTGATAGGTTTCGTGACCCTTACCTGCAAGGAGAACTGTATCCCCTGCCCTTGCAATACTGAGGGCGTATTCAATAGCCTCGCTTCTGTCTGTAACAGAAACAACCTCTGCCCTTGAGCCAACTGTACCAATAAGGATTTCCTTGATAATAACCTCAGGGTCCTCTGTACGGGGATTATCTGTTGTAACAACCACGATATCAGACAAATCTGTTGCCATACGTCCCATTTTGGGGCGTTTTGTTTTATCACGGTCACCGCCGCAGCCGAAAAGTGTAATAACCCTGCCCTTTGTAAAGCCACGAACAGCATTAAGAGCCTTTTCAAGACCGTCGGGGGTGTGTGCATAGTCAATAATAACACCGAAATCTGTATCAGTTTTAAGGAGCTCAAGTCTGCCCTTAACGGTAGCGGCGCTGCCTGCAGCCCTTACAACCTCCTTAAAGTCAAAGCCGAGAGAGCAAACACTTGCAATTGCGCAAAGTGAATTGTAAACAGAGAAGCCACCGGGAATGTGGAACACAACGTGCTCACCGTTAAGGTTATATTCAACTCTGTCAGCAAAAAGCTCTGTATTATCAGCCTTATAGTCAGATTCCGAATTTATTGAGTAGGTTTTCACAGGAGCGCTTATACCATCGCTCATATAGTCGCCTGCCTCATCGTCACTATTGATAATTGCATTATCGCAATTATAGAACAAGGTCTTTTTACAAGCCTTGTATTCCTCAATCGTGCCGTGGTAATCAAGGTGGTCCTGTGTAAGGTTTGTGAAAACACCTGTTTTAAAATGAATACCTGCAAGGCGCATCTGGTGGAACGCCTGCGAGGAGGTTTCCATAACACAGTATTTTATGCCGTCATCAACCATCATTTTGAAAAGCTTGTGCATATCGTAGGGGTCCGGTGTTGTAAGCTCTGTGTGGAACTCCTTATCACCAACCATATTTTTAACAGTACCGATAAGACCGCTTTCAACGCCTAATTCGCGAAGGATATCCTTTACAACGAATGCAGTTGTTGTTTTTCCGTTTGTGCCTGTAACACCGATAAGCGTGAGCTTATCAGCAGCACCATCACAAAGGTTTTTGCACATAACGGCATAAGCCTCGCGGGTGTTTTCAACAAGAATCTGCTGTTCAAGACCCATATCCCTTGAAACAATTACTGCAGCGGCACCCTGATTGAGTGCATTTTCTGCAAATGAGTGACCATCAAAGCGAGCACCAACAACACAAACGAAGGCGCAGCCCTCTGATATTTTCATAGTTTTATCAGTTACGTCGGAAATTTCTCTGTCGTTATAATCGGAAAGAATGTTAATACCCTTTAAAAGCTGTGATAAAAGCATTTTTTACGCCCCTTTTCAACTATCCTTTTTAGTCTTCTACACCTGTAGTTGTTTTGAAATAAACTGTAATGGTTGAACCTAATTCCGCCTTTGCACCCTCATCCACGCTCTGTCTGTATGATACAACCTCGCTATCAAGGGAAGCACCGGAAATTTTAATGTTATAGCCTGAATTTACCGCCTTTTCATTTGCCTGACTTATACTTAAACCAATAAGATTCGGCACGGTTGAGGTGGTGTTTTTATTATCAGTTTCTGTGTAAAGAATAACAACACCATTGAGCGGTATGCTCTGACCCTTTATGGGGTACTGTGAAATAACCTTGTCGCCCTTACCCACAACGCGTGCGGTGAAGCCCTGATTTGTAAGTGCACTCTTTGCAGCACTTACAGACATATCCACAACGTCGGGAGCAGATGCATTAATTTTTGACAATTCCTCGTCTGTATAAACAGGCTCAACGTTCATATACTTAAGAGTCTGTTCAATAATTGAGCCTGCAACAGGTGCAGCAATAGCACCACCACCGTGGCTTGCTCCTTGTGGCTCATCAATAACAATAAGAACGGCTATACGCGGGTCGTCGGCAGGTGCACAGCCAACGAATGATGCGATATACTCGCCATCAACAGTAAGCTTTTCGGACGTACCTGTTTTACCTGCTACCCTGTAACCGGGAATATAAGCGTTTTTACCTGTACCCTCGGCAACAACCTTTTCCATCATAGAAACAACAGTTTTGCTTGTGCTTTCTGAAACAACCTGTCTTCTTACTGTGGGAGTCATTTCAAAAACTGTGTTACCGTCCTGATCAAGCTTCTTTGCAACAACGTAGGGCTGCATAAGCTTGCCACCGTTTGCAACTGCAGAAACCGCAGTTATCATCTGAATGGCGCTGACCTGGAAGGTCTGACCGAAAGCACTTGAGGAAACCTGCGCAATACCCATTTTATCCTTTGAATGGTAGGTAATATCTGCTGCTGGCTCTGCCTCTGCAGGAAGGTCAATGCCTGTTTCCTCTGTAAAGCCAAAAGCCTCAAAATACTTATAGAAGCGTTCTGTATCAAGCTTCTGACCGATTGTTATGAAGAATGGGTTACATGAATTTGTAAGACCCTCGGACAAATCCTGCATGCCGTGACCTGAAGTGTCATGGCAATGAATTATATTTTCCGCAACCTTGATTGAGCCTGTGCAATTATAGGTGCTCTGAGGTGTTACAACACCCTCCTCAAGACCTGCTGCTGCAGTAAAAATCTTGAAAACAGAGCCGGGCTCATAGGTGTCACTTATGGCTTTGTTTCGCCACATAAGGAAAACCTCGTTGTTATATGCAACGTCATATTCATCGGGGTCCTTGATTTTCGCAAGCTCTGCAAGAGTCTTTTTATCAGTAATAACCGAGGGCACGTTAAGATCGTAGTCAGGCATTGTAGCCATCGCAAGAATGGCGCCTGTTTTAACGTCCATAACAATACCGTAGGCTGATTCTGCCTCGTTATCAACAACCGCCTGAGAAAGACCCTTCTCAAGAGCATACTGAATTGTTTTATCAATTGTCAGCACAAGGCTTGTGCCCTGCTCTGCATCAAACTTTGTTTCGTAATTGCTTGACATAAGACCGCTCTGCGCGTCCTTAGCGGTAATTATACGGCCGGGAGTGCCTGTGAGAGTGTCATTGTACATAAGCTCAAGACCCGCTCTGCCGTTGTTTTCACTGTTTGTCATACCGATTATGGTTGAAGCGAAGTTATTGAACGGGTAATAACGCTTTGTATCGGGGTCAATACCAATAATTTCGCCAAGCTCATTTTTACTTCTGAACTCCGCAACCGCAGTTTTGGAGCCGTACTCAACGCCTCCCTTGATTTTTACGTAGCTATAATCACGGTTGCTAATTTTTTTCGCAATGCTTTCAACAGTCATATCTGTGAAAATCTTTGAAAGACCGTCAGCAACGAGCGCTGCCTGAGCATCGTCCTTGATTTTTGAGGGATTAACGTAAACGAGCCACGCAGAAGCACTCTCTGCAAGAACGTTCATATTCGCATCATAGATAACGCCACGATCTGCAGAAATAACCGTATCGCTGAGCTGCTGAGCCTCGGCTGCAGTTCTGTATTCATCTGCCTTTATGACCTGAAAATAGAAAAGCCTTACAATATCCAAACCGAACCCGAGCACAAGAATAAAGGCTATGCCGCTCAGACAACGTTTTTTCAAATTAGAATTAACTCGTGCCATAACACACCTCGCATAATCGCAAAAAAGAGAGTCGAGCATTTCTCAACTCTCATATAATTTATTATCTGCTTAATCAATATATGCAAATAAAGCCTTCAACTTGGTTGCTATATCTGTGGTTTGCTCAGTCGTTTTATCACCTGAAACCACAATTTCATCACCCTCTGAAAGGTCAATATAGCTTATCTGATAGCTTTCTGCCTTAACCATACCGAGAACATTCTCCGCATAGTTTTCAATCTTATCTGATGAAATCATACTGCTGAGCTCGGCATTAAGGCGAACGTTTTCACCCTCTGCAATTTCAATCTCGCGCTGTACGCCTGCTATTTCAGACATAAGTGTATCGCACCTTGTCTGCATAACAAGAAGAACAGTAAGCATGGCAAAGCAGAAGCATGCAAACATCATCGCTTTTTTAATGGGCGCAGGAATTACCGCGCTGCTCGCCTTGCGGTCAACGGTCTGCTGATAGTTATCAACAAACTGGGCAACGTTTGATTTCCTTTGAACAGGCTTGCGTTGAGGAGCAGCCTTACGCTGTGGAGCAGGCTTACGCTGAGGGGCTGCGTTAGCAGATGCACGCTTGACCTGAGCACCCTTGCCTGTGTTTTTTGCAGACTTAGATACTCTCGCGGGCTGTTCAATTACTTGTGGTTCAAAAAGTGAAAAATCGTATGCTTCACTACCCCTGTATGCCATACTTCCTCCTGTTTTACGTCCTACTGACTTATCTTCATCGCAGTGCGCAGCTTTGCGCTCCTGCTACGGTTATTATCATCCAATTCCTTTTCAGATGCCTTAACACCCGCAGACTTCACAACCGCCTTCGGCTTTCTGCCACAGACACAGACCGGAAAATCCTTGGGACAAACACACCCTTCTTTAAGTGTCCTGAAGAAATCCTTTACGATTTTATCCTCAAGACTGTGGAAGGTAATTATCGAAATAACACCCTCATCGTTTAATCTGTCAAACATAACGGGCAAGGTTTCCTTGAGCACGTCAAGCTCGCCGTTAACCTCAATGCGGATTGCCTGAAAGGTTTTACGGGCGGGATGTGCATTCCTGCGGAACTTTGCAGGAATTGCATTTGAAACAACGTCAGAAAGCTCAATGGTTGTTTCAATAGGCTTTGCCTCTCTCGCCTTTACGATAGCTCTTGCTACTCTGTCAGAGAATTTTTCCTCACCGTATGCTTTTATAATTGTATATAGCTGCTTTTCTGAATATGTATTAACAATATCCCTTGCACTTTTACCCGCCTGACTCATTCTCATATCAAGGGGAGCATCCTTATGAAAGGAAAAGCCGCGCTCGGCTGTGTCAAGCTGATGACTGCTGACGCCAAGGTCGGCAACAACACCATCCACACCTTCAATGCCCAACTCATCAAGAATCTGTGCAAAGCTTGAAAAGTTGTTGTGAACAACTGTTACTCGGTCATCACCCTTGAAGCGTTCAGTAACAACCTGAACTGCCGTAGGGTCCTGGTCAACGCAGATAAGTCTGCCACCCTCACCCAGATGAGAAAGAATAACCGCGGAATGTCCGCCACCGCCTGCAGTGCAATCAATATACACACCGTCGGGCTTTATGTTAAGTGAATTAACCGACTCCTCAAGGAGAACGGATATATGCTTAAAATCCATCTGAGCCACCTATCAGAAGTTGATGTTGAGTTCATCCGTTGACTGTTCATCAAGAAGTGCAAGTTCCTTAGCCCACTCTT
>JAGBTL010000178.1 GCA_017631355.1 Clostridia bacterium | reverse complement strand
CGTGGCGAATACAAGCGCGCACTTCCCTTCTTCACAATGCGCTTCAACAACCTTGACAGCGCACTCGGCATCCTTATGTCCATTGATGATATGATTGAGTCTGTTCAGCAGGGCAAGCTCATCATGGATGGCGCACCTGAATTTGGTGCACAGATCGGTGGATATATGATGTATATAGGTTCATTAGCTAAATAACAAAAATCAAAAATGGTGTTTCCTTGGCAGAGGGAACACCATTTTTATTATCAAAAAGAAAAATCAAGGCAAAAATACAGTTATTTCTTGTATTTTTGGTGTTTTTTTAAAATTTTTTACTTGACACATTAAAAACCGTTTAGTATAATATCAACCGTATTATGATAATTATACCTTTGTTGGTAACAGCGGAGGGAGGGAACTATAAATGAGTCAGGTAAAAGTTAAAGAGAACGAGTCTTTGGACAGCGCACTCCGTAGATTTAAAAGACAGACATCAAGAGATGGTGTTATTCAGGAGGTTCGCAAGAGAGAGCACTATGAGAAACCCTCTGTAAAGAGAAAAAAGAAATCAGAGGCTGCTCGTAAGCGTAAGTTCTATTAAAAATTGAGAGATGAAACTTTGTTTCATCTCTTTATTTTTTTGTTCTTTTATGATATATTATATAATGTAATATTATGGGAGGTGGTAATTGTGCTCCGAAAAAAGGATACAACAATAAAATATATGTTTCATTGTGTAAACGACATCACCCCCGAAATAGTCCGCGAGCTTGGTCTGGAGGCTATTCTCTTTGACCTTGACAACACAACCGTTAAGGATGCAACCCTCACCACCGTTCCCGGTGCCATTGCCTGGGTCAAGTGTCTTAAGGAGGCAGGCATCAAGGTTGCTATTGTTACAAACACGCCTCATATCAGGGCGTTTTGGTTTGCCAGGGCATTTGGCGTGCGCTTTCACGCCTTTGCCAAAAAGCCCTTATCCCTTGGGCTTATCAGAATGTCCCGCAAGCTTAAGGTTCCCCTTGAAAAAATCGGAATGGTAGGGGATCAGGTATTTACAGACGTTGCAGCCGCCAACCGCTGCGGTGCGGTACCGCTGCTTGTTGATCCTGTGGAAAACAAATGGTTCTGGAAAAATCACTACAAGAAGAACAGGATTAAGGAAAAGCCTATTCGCGAAAAATTCCTGGAGGAGCACGGCTACTATGGCGATAAGTGATTTACAGAAATTTCTGAAAAATAAAAGCGAAGCAATAATAATTACCTCACCTGAGAACAGGCGTTATTTCACAGGCTTCCCCTCAAGCGACGGATACCTTGTAATAACAAAGACCGATGCAGTTCTTTTTGCAGACAGCCGTTATATTGAGGCTGCCCAAAAGAGCGTGAAGGATTGCCGTGCAATTCTTTTCAAAAGAGCGGGGGAGGATATTAAGGAATACCTTAAGGAAAATAAAATTCTTAAAGTATATACGGAGCGCAATCGCATTTCCGTTTCAACTGCAGATTTTTTGAAAACTGCTTTTTTTCCTTGCAGGGCAACACCCTCCAAAAGGCTTGAGGCGGCAATTGACGAAAGCAGAATTGTGAAAACGGCGTCGGAGGTTGAGAGCATAAAGGCGGCACAGAAAATTGCCGAGGATGCATTCAATCACGTACTCACCTTTATAAAGCCCGGTGTAACTGAAAAGCAGATAGCCCTTGAGCTTGATTTTTATATGCTTTCACACGGGGCGGAGGCAATCTCCTTTGAAACCATTGCGGTTACGGGCGCAAAGAGCTCCATGCCCCACGGTGTACCCGATGACAGCGTTGTTAAAGCAGGTGATTTTATCACAATGGATTTTGGCGCGGTGGTAAACGGCTATCATAGTGATATGACACGTACCGTTGCCGTTGGTCAGGTAACCGAGGAGCAAAAAAAGGTTTACGAAACAGTCCTTACCGCACAAAAAGCGGCTCTTGCTGTTCTTAAGGCGGGGCTTGACTGCTGTCAGGCGGACAAGGCAGCCCGCGACGTTATTGATAACGCAGGCTACGGTGAATATTTCGGCCACTCCACAGGCCACGGTGTGGGTATTGAAATCCACGAGGCACCCACTCTTGCACCAAGGAGCAAGGGTGCTTTGCAGGTGGGTAATGTGGTTACAATAGAGCCGGGTATTTATCTTCCCGGCAAATTCGGTGTGCGTATTGAGGATATGGCGCTCATCACCGAAAATGGTTATGAAAATCTGACAACAACCCCCAAGGAGTTGATTGTTCTTTGAAATATGAAGATTTTGAAGTCTTGAAAAGTGAATGCACCGCTTGCACAAAATGCGGTCTTTGTCAGACACGCACCAACGTTGTTTTTGGTGTGGGCAAGGAAGATGCGCGTATTATGCTTGTGGGTGAGGGCCCCGGAGAAAACGAGGATTTGCAGGGCGAGCCCTTTGTGGGCAAGGCAGGGCAGCTCCTTGACAAATATCTGCAGGTTATCGGGCTTTCACGGCACACCAACGTTTACATTGCAAACATTGTAAAATGCAGACCGCCCCAGAATCGGGACCCCAAGGAGGATGAGCAGGAGCTCTGCATGGATTGGCTCAGGGCACAGACAAGGCTTGTTAAGCCGGATATAATTGTGTGCCTTGGCAGGATAGCGGCGCAAAAGCTTATTTCACCCGATTTCAAGGTAACCCGTCAGCACGGCGAGTTTATTAAAAAGGGGAATATGCTCTTTATGGGCACCTTTCACCCTGCCGCATTGCTGCGTAACCCTCTTAACAAGCCGGATGCACTATCTGACTTTCAGGCATTGAGGGATAAAATAAACGAATTGAACATAAACATATAAGGGAGTTATGAATATGAAAAATTATATTGAAGCAGGCAAGGCTATACTTGGTATTGAGTTCGGCTCAACACGAATCAAGGCAGTTCTCATCAATGATGAGGGCGAGGTGCTTGCAGTTGGTGGCTACGACTGGGAGAACAGCCTTGTAAACGGCATCTGGACATACAGCCTTGAAGAAATATATGCAGGTCTTAAGGGCTCTTACGCATCTCTTAAGGCAGACGTAAAGGCAAAATACGGCGTTACACTTAAAAGCCTTAAGGCTCTTGGTATCAGCGGTATGATGCACGGCTACCTTCCCTTTGACGGTGAGGGGACACTTCTTTCACCCTTCCGCACATGGAGAAACACCATTACAGCCGAGGCTGCAGATATTCTTACTCAGGAGTTCAACTTCAACATTCCTCAGCGTTGGAGCATTGCTCACCTTTATCAGTCAATTCTCAATGGTGAGGAGCACGTTAAGGATATTAAATATTTCACAACTCTTGCAGGCTTTATTCACACACTCCTTACAGGTGAAAAGGTTCTTGGCATTGGCGAGGCATCAGGTATGTTCCCCATGAACGGCAACAACTATGATGCAGATATGATTGCAAGCTTTGACAAGCTTGTTGATGGTAAATTCTCATGGAGGCTTGAAGAGATTCTTCCCACGGTTCTTTGTGCAGGTGAGTCTGCAGGCACACTTACCGAGGAGGGCGCAAGGCTCCTTGACGAGGAGGGCGACCTTCAGGCAGGCATTCCCATGTGTCCCCCCGAGGGCGATGCAGGCACAGGTATGGTTGCTACAAACGCTGTTCGCAAAAGGACAGGCAACGTTTCTGCAGGCACCTCTGTTTTTGCAATGATTGTTCTTGAAAACGCGCTCAAAAAGCTTCACCGCGAAATTGATATGGTTACAACACCCGATGGCGCACCCGTTGCAATGGTTCATTGCAACAACTGCACCTCAGACATCAATGCGTGGGCAGGCCTTTTCAAGGAGGTTGCAGAACTTTGCGGTGCAAGCATTTCAATGGGTGACCTGTTTACCTCACTTTTCAAAAAATCAGCCGAGGCAGACGCTGACTGTGGCAACCTTATTTCGTACAACTACTTCTCAGGTGAGCACATCACAGGCTTTGAAACAGGCAAGCCCTTGTTTATAAAGAACCCTGACAGCAACTTCTCACTTGCAAACTTTATGAGAGTTCAGCTGTTCACATCCTTCGGCTCACTTAAGGTTGGTCTTGAAATCCTTGGTGAGGAAAACGTTGGTATTGATAAAATTCTCGGTCACGGTGGCTTCTTCAAGACACCCGTTATCGGTCAGAGCGTGCTTGCTGCAGTAATGAACACACCTGTTTCAGTTATGGAAACTGCAGGTGAGGGCGGTGCATGGGGCATTGCAGTTCTTGCAGCCTATGCAGCTAACAAGGCAGAGGGCGAAAGCTTCCCCGACTACCTTGACAACAAGATTTTTGCATCACAGGGTATGACAACCCTTGAGCCTGATCAGGCTATTGTTGATTCCTTCAACTTGTTTATGGAAAATTTCAAAAAGGGTCTCACAGTTGAGCGTGCCGCTGTTGAAATGTAATATTTTAAAAGGCGATGTAGTAATGAGTAATATTAAACTTATGTATGTAACAAACAACCCTCAGGTTGCCGCAATAGCACAGGCTGCGGGAGTTGACAGACTCTTTGTTGATATGGAGTATATAGGCAAGGATATCCGTCAAGGGGGTATGGACACGGTGCAGAGCCGCCATACCTTTGATGACGTGCGCAAAATCAGAGCCATTGCAGATAAGGCACAGCTGCTTGTCCGTTGCAATCCCATACACGAGGCAACGGCAGACTACACCTCCTCCAAGGAGGAAATAGATGAAATAGTAGCCTGCGGTGCAGATATTATAATGCTGCCCTTCTTCAAAACCGCTCAGGAGGTTAAGACCTTTATTGAGCTTGTTGGCGGCAGAGCAAAAACCCTGCCACTTATTGAAACAAAGGAAGCGGCAGAGTGTATTGATGAAATTCTTGAAATAGACGGCATTGACGAGGTTTATATCGGACTTAACGACCTTCACCTCAGCTATGGCTTAACCTTTATGTTTCAGCTCCTTGCAGACGGAACGGTTGAAAGGCTTGTTTCAAAAATCAAGGCAAAGGGTATTCCCTACGGCTTTGGCGGCATTGCCCGAATCGGTGACGGCATTTTACCTGCGGAGAGAATCCTGACAGAGCATTACAGATTAGGCTCAACTGCAGTTATCCTGTCACGAAGCTTCTGCAATACAAATAAAATCACAGACCTTGAGGAGATTAAAAAAATCTTCAACGAAAACGTAACTAACCTCAGGGCATACGAGGACGTAATCAGAGCTCTTTCACCCGAGGACTTTGAAAGAAACGTTAAGGTTGTTGTTGAAAAGACAGCAGAAATTGTTGAGATGATTAAAGAAAAGAACAAATAAAATAACTCCGGCTTGATGATTCAAGTCGGAGTTTTTGGTTGTTATTTACTGATACTGCTGCCGGCAGAGGCTGCAAGGGAGAGCAATTGCTTTCTTGAGGAAACACCTAATTTACCGTAGATGTTCTTGTTGTGATATTTAAGTGTGTTTTCCTTTATATTAAGCTTTGCCAAAACGTCCTTGGTGCCGTTGCCTTTAATATATAAATCAAAGATAGTACGTTCAGTTACAGTCAAGGTTGGTATACCGTTAACAAACATCTGCAGCTGCTCGGAAAGGGCTTCGTCGGTGTTATCTGCCACGGTTTTGTCAACCGGCGCTGCATTTTCGGTGGTTTGGACAGCGTCAGGAATTATCCGCTTTTTCTCTTCGTCCTGAACCAACAGGTTAAGACCCAACAGGAAGCTTTCTGTAATTATGTAAGATATTGTAAGCAGCTCAAAGTCAATTTTTACAATCTGCTGTAACAGCCACACGCCAATATTTACACCAACAGCAAATATCAGTATTACAGAGTGCGTGTTTGAGGCGGATGTCTTTTTTATGGCAGAGCGTACTATAATTAAAATCATAGCTCCGAAATATGACATCAGGAACAACATATAAGAAACGTGCCAGGGCCCGTACACCTTATCAAGGGCAGAAACCCCGTTTAATGATACCAACGAAACGTCCTTGTAGTATATATCCAGATATCCGGGTGTTGCCGCTATAATGAACACTATTATGCTCACGCCAACGAGAATATAGGGCAAGGATTTTGGATACCTGAGCTTTTTGTTGTTTATAATTATCATCAGCATAGACAAGGGCAGGAACACCGAACCCAAATATGAAATTCTGTTAGCAAGCAAAGCCTCCTCAAGGGTTTGTGACATTGCAAGCGACAGGTAGCCTATGTTAACCACGAATACTGAAAGGAAAAGCAGTATAAACCACAAATCGCGTTTCTTTATCAGGCAGAAATAGGCTGTCAACAGCAACAAGGAAATAACTGAAGCTGCAATATACACACCGAGCAGGCTTTCGGTTTTAGCTCCCACCGAAGAGCACCCGTTTAGAAACAGCATTGATATAATTGTAAAAACCAAGCCGGTCATTGTTTTCTTCATAAATAACTCCATAAGGGCGGCTTTCCCACACCTTTTCCCACACTTTTGCAAATAAAAACTGTGTTTCCCACACTTTTTAATTGTGTTAGTGTGGGGATTTCAGCTTGTTTAAGATGTATAGTATAGCTATAGTACATCCACAAGCTTACTCTTTAAAAATTATATCATAAGGCATTGTGGGTGTCAACGAGTTATCCGGGAGGGATTTGAATGAACGTTTTTGCTCATAACAAAAAACCTGTGCGATACGTTGCCATAATAATTGCGATTGTTCTGAATCTGTCGTGTGTTACCCTTTATGCATTTGCAGACAATTCGGGCTATACCGTAGAAATAGAGGATATCGAGGCGCCGGTAGCAGGTGAGCTTCCCGATTATGACGGAAGCATCCTCGGTGATTATTACCAGCTTCTTGACGATGATTACGGATACGTAATTAACGGCATTACGTGGTATAACCTTACTGATGATAGCAATATTGATGAGTACACCGCCTTTGAGGCGGATAAGGTGTATAAGGTTACAATCCTTATCGTTCCTCAGGGTGATAATGCATGGCTGCTTGAGGAAGCCTTTATAAACGGCGCGGCAGCCGACGTGGCAGAGGCAGACGATTGCTATCTTGTAAGCTATACCTTCGGTGAGTACGTTTATGTTGATACAGACGGAATAGTTTACATTACAGGGGTGGATAGTCCTGTGTCCGGTGCATGTCCGGATTATTCTGTTACAGTAGAAAGCGAATTTTTTGAAATTTGTGAGGAAAATTTCGGCTACGTGTTTGATGGTGTTACCTGGTTTGATACCACGCTCCAAAGCAATCTTGATGTTACAGATGCTTTTTTGGGTGACCATATCTACTCAATTACAATTCTGCTTAAAAGCTGCGAGGGCTGTGAAATACCCTTGAGCGCTGTTTATATTAACGGTCGCGAAGCTGAGTTTTATGAGACCGATGAATATTACCTTGCTACGTATTCATTTGTTGAATGCGCGGATACGGTTATAAGGTCTGTGGCATTGGAGCTTCTAAGGGAGCCTGTTGCAGGTGCGGTTCCTTGCTACGACGTGTACACCGACAACGATAAATACACTTTGAACTACGATAAAAATGATGTTTACTATCAGAACGGTGTGTGCTGGTATGACGTTACAACCGGTGCAAACCTGATAATAGGCGAGGATAAGTTTGTTGAGGGTCACGAATATCAGCTTGAGCTTTACCTTACCCCGAAGGAGCATTTTTCATTTAACGTAAGCTCCGCAACAGTTAACGATAAGGATGCAGAAATATGGGGCGGAAATCAGAGATTGATATTAATGTGCAGCTTTGGACCCTGTAAAGAGGCCGAAAGTGTGGTCAGAGGTGATATATCAAGCACACGTAACACGGGAGACAACGAGGTTACAGTTGAGCTTTATGAGCTTACCCGTGAGGAGCTTTTCTGGTCGGAAATTATTGATGAGGAATTTTACAGCGATTATTATATTGATAGCGTTCCTTCAGGGGAATATGTTCTGATTGTAAACAAAGCAGAGCACGTTGAAAGAAAGTATTACTTATCCGTAGAGGATAAAAGAATAATCACACAGGATATATACATTGCCAAAAAGGGCGATTGTGATATGGACGGTGAGGTTGACGTAATTGACTATCAGAGTATTGTAAATATGGCAGTAAGCTGTGAAAGGTGGGTGCCCTATTACACTACCGAGAATTGGGAATATGCATTGTTCGTTGCTGATTGTGACGAGGACGGTTGCGTTGATGCATTGGATTGTGCACAGGTAGCGCTCCTTGCTAATGGGTCAAGAAGCTATGATTGTGTTGAGGTTACAGGTATTGTAGAGCCTGTTGCAGGTGAACTACCCACGTATACCGCCAACATAATTGGTGATGGCTATGAGCTTTATGGTGAAACCCTTGGATATATCTACAATGGCGTAACCTGGTATGACCTGACCGAGGACACAAATCTTGACAGGACAGACGCCTTTGTTGAGGGTCACAAATATTCAGTTACTATTGAGGTTGTGCCTTCACAGGGAGGTAGCTGGGATCTGAAATATGCAAAATACAAGGGCGTTATGGTAAAGGCAAGCGAGACATCGGATTGCTATCTGATAGCCTTTGAATTTCAGGCATAAATAAAAACAAAAAATCCTCTTACTCATCTGAGTAAGAGGAATCTTTTTTAACCAAATACTGCAAGCAGGAAGCCTGCCGCAACAGCGGAGCCGATAACGCCTGCAACGTTGGGACCCATAGCGTGCATAAGAAGGAAGTTAGTGGGGTTGTACTTTCTGCCTTCATTCTGTGCAACACGGGCTGCCATGGGAACAGCAGAAACGCCTGCCGCACCGATAAGGGGATTGATTTTGCCCTTTGTAACAATGTAGAGCAGCTTGCCGAAAAGCACACCGCCAACAGTTGAGAAGCAGAATGCAATCATACCCAGGGCAATAATCTTGAGTGTTTTTGCCTGAAGGAAATCCTGACCATTAGCAGTTGCGCCGACACAAACACCAAGCATAATTGTTACAATGTTCATAAGGGCATTCTGCGCTGTGTCTGAAAGTCTGTCGGTAACGCCGCACTCACGGAACAGGTTGCCAAGCATAAGCATACCAAGGAGCGGCACGACTGATGGTAACAGCAATGCGCAGAAAAGAAGCACAGCCACAGGGAAGATAATCTTAACTGTTTTTGAAACGCTCTTAAGCTGCTTCATTTCAACCTTGCGCTCTTTTTCTGTTGTAAGAAGCTTCATAATGGGCGGCTGAATAACAGGGATAAGCGCCATATATGAATATGCCGCAAGGGCAATGGGTGCCAACAGATGCGGCGCCAGCTTTGAGGTAAGGAAGATGGCTGTGGGGCCGTCTGCACCACCGATGATAGCAATAGATGCTGCCTCCTCAGGAGCAAAGCCCAACACAATTGCAACAATGAAAGCGAAGTAAACACCAAGCTGTGCTGCAGCACCAAGAAGAAGGCTTATGGGGTTAGAAAGCAAGGG
>JAGBTL010000022.1 GCA_017631355.1 Clostridia bacterium | reverse complement strand
CCGCAAGGTGGGATATTACTGTAACGCTGAATACAGGTGTTACAGAAAAGCATACGGTTTATACAGTTCTCTACGCGCCAGAGCGCACTATTGGTGCTGTTGCCGAGGCACGTCAGGTTGAAAATTCTCAAAACTAAATTTCTTCATGGATTACAGGTGCTAATGGTGTAGATCATTCAAAGCAGTCGCCATTAGGCTCAATTCATGCCGACAAGAGAGCTTCAGGTTACTTTAAGGATGACCCATTGTATAGCAATGTGCCGACATACAGTACCGGTGAAACACCTGATGATCTTATTAATGTTGCATCAGATTCCAGCGGATATTATGTAATGCAGGCTGCAACTAACGGTCACGATAGCTCTCGTTCTCAGAGTTATCTTGGTCTTCTTACAGTAGATAAATCCCGTTATTCTAACACAAACCAGATTCCTAACCTTAAAATAGGTTATGATGCTTTGCGTAGAGCGGATAGTACCTGGGATAAGGATACATTCCACACCTATACGAACTACTATGCTTTAGGTACAGCTACTTCCTTTACAAGCACAGACCTGGATGCAGTTCCAAGCAGTAGCGAATGGGTACAGGAAAGATATTTTACCAATTTTGCTGATAGTCATAATATACCTGAAAGATATACCCTTGTTCCTTCATTCAATGTTTCGGATATAGACGGTAAATATATTCATGCGTTGAACAGGTCACAGTGTATTCAGGATAATGGTATTTTTGGTATCTATAGACGGTACGCAACTGCCGGCTCATCAGTTCTTATCGATGTAACAGATAAGGCTGCTCTTCGTGATGCGGTTCTTGATGGCTACAACAGAACCGATGCGGATGCCGAGTTTATTGAGAAGCTTGAGGCTGCTGCAACAATTCTTGGTGATCCCTCTGCAACACAGACAGAGATTGATAACGCAAGGAAAGACCTTAACAACGTTGCGAGTGTTGAATACTTCGCTTTGAAGTATGACAGCATCTTCAGTGCTTACGAGTTCTCACAGCACGCTCCCAATATGACTGTTCATACAAAGAACGGTACAGTTTCATACAATAACGGAACTATCACCTTTGCTAACCTTGAGCTTGATAATGGTCTTGAGGAATCATACACAAGCTACGGTCCCACCGATAACTACTACCTTGTAGACGTAAAGCCCAACACAGAATACGTGTTTGAATATGACGTTGAAACTAACGGCAAGTCTCAGGCTATTGTGTTCCTGTATGGTGCAAATGGTGCAGATGGCGACGTTCCAACCAACATCTCTGTTCAGAAGGATGGCGGCGCATGGATAGATAAAAATGAAACAAATCCATGGGCAGGTACCTATGAGGAAACTACAGGTAAATACGTTGTTAAGTTTACAACGGGACCCAATACTATTAAGGCAGGCTTCCGCTTTGGTAATAATGGTACTGCTGCAACAATATCAACCTTCAGCAACATAAGGTTTGTTGAGTCAAGCAAATATTATGCAGATGCTCAGTATGCTAAAACTGAAAGCGTTCACATGGAGTACACTGCATATGGTGAGCTTATTACACCCACAAGACCCGGCTATGACTTCTTGGGTTGGAAGGATGCCGATGGTAAAGATTTTGCAGATAAAAATGGTAATGTGGTTTCAAATGCAGAGCTTGTAACAGATCACCTGAGCATCTATTCACAGTGGAGTGAATATCTCTACACAATTAATTACAACCTTAACGGCGCAAGCACAGGAACAACTCCTGCAAGCCAGCGTGTAACGTACAGTCAGATTGTTGACTTGGCACCCAACACAGGCTTTACAAAGCTTAATGCAGTCTTCAAGGGTTGGTCAACTAACAAGGATGCTACTTCAGCAGAATATCAGCCCGGTCAGTCTGTAAGTAAGCTTATTGCTACCAAGGATGGTACAATTACTCTCTACGCTGTTTGGGAAGCTAACCTTGACGTTATTTATCCCACCACAGTTGTTATTGACTTTGGTCTTCCTGTGAAAATTACTCCAGAGGTTAATGAACTGAGAGCCAACGTTGGTTCTATTACAGCTATCGGTACAGGAGTAACCTCAGGCACGGTTCTTAACACAACTGCTTATACCTCAAGCAGACTTACAGGAGGTGCCTCTGAGATTACACTCAAGAACGGTACCGCAAAGATTGTTGACGGCAAGATTGTTTACACACCCAAGTCAACAAACTATACAGACGTTGAAACCTTCTATTACGAATATAAAACCGGTAATAATCTCTATTATTCACAGGTAACAGTAATTCCTGCAACAAGCATCTACTTTGAGGAAACTGACTTTATTACCTTCCATGACGTAGATGAATTCACTGACAAAAATGGTGATAAGCATAGCTATATCTGGCAGGATACAGCTCCCGGTACTGATATATACAAGGATGTATATCAGGCAGAGGATAAGCCCGGTAGCATTGCAGAAATAGAAAGCGATGCTAACAACGTTTACGGTACAGATGCTGCTTATGATAACAGCACAACCTTCTCACTCGGCAATGCTAAGTACGTTGTAGTTGATAAGGATTCAACAGGCCACGCTCCATCAGCTGAATTTACCTTTACAGGTACAGGCTTTGACCTTTTCAGTGTAACTGATGGCACAACAGGCTCCATTACTGTTGATATTTATGATATGAACGATAAGCGACTTGAGGGTTATATTGTTCATACATACTATGGCTATACCTTCGATGCTAACGCTAATAATGGTGAGGGTGGCTACGTTCCTGTCGCGTATGATGAAGCGAACAAGAATGGTATCTATCAGGTTCCCATTTTCCGCATTCGTGATATGCTGGATTCAAATTACAATACCAATGCTTACGGCACCTACAGGGTTGTTATTTCAACCATGTACTCTCCAAGGTTTGACGTAACAACAGATGCCGAAGAGGGCTTCCGCGTTTACGTTGACTCTGTAAGAATTTTTGACCCCATGGGCAAGCCTGATTCACTTAACGAAACTGTGAAAAATGCATACCTTGCCGATGGTGAGTATGCACCAAACTACCTCGAGCTTCGTGATACTCTGCTTACCAAGAACGCAGAAACAGGTAAGTTTGAATTTGCACCCGGTAGCATTAAGGGTGACAATCAGTCACTGTTCCTTGACGGTCAGCGCTCTGAGTTAGCAGTTGAGGATTTCATCAAGAATGGTCCTAAAAATGAGGTTTACCTTGCGCCCGGTCAGGCTATTGCATTTAACGTAAAAACAGCTACAAGCCTTAACCTTGCAAGCATTCAGGTTGGTATGAGGCTTGCTGATGGCTCAAAGGGTAACGCAACAGTAAGCATTTTCAATACAAATCAGAATCAGCCTAAGTCAGTTGTTCTCAAGAGTGCAACAGAGCAGTTCTACAGCATTGATCCTGTTGTTGTATGGAGTGATCTTACAGTTAATACCTTAGGTGAAAGTGTATATGAAACACGCTATCCCATCGTTATCATGAATACATCGGATAGTGAAGCAATGATTTCACTTACATCACTTAAGTGGGGCTATACAGATGGTGGCTTGAATGTGCTCAGCATATTTGGTGATGAGCAGACCCCTGCTCTTGCAATGGCTGCAATGGCTCGTATGTCAGCTAACCCCAATCCTGTTAATCCCATTGCGCCTGAAAACGTTGCAATCAACGTTCCTGTATCAGTTGATACAACTGAAGGTAAGGGTACAATTACCATTACAACACAGCCTGAAATCGCAAGTGTTATTGTTAACGGCGAAAGCGTTACAGACTGCGAAATGGATATTGACGGCAACAAGTGCTGGACTTATGAGTTTGATGCAACCGAGCCCGGTGACGTTGAGTTCACAGTTGTTGTTGTGGATAGTGAAGGTAATGCAAGTGAAGAAATTGCAGTTGCTACAACTATCACTGGTGAAAAGCTCGAGGACAACGAGCCGGATAATGGTGTGACTGAAGATGGTTCAGATAATGGTTCAACCAACCTTAGTCCCGATTCATTCGCTCAGAATATCCTTAAGGGAATTCTTTCAATATTTACAAAACTCTTTGAATTATTGTTTGGAGGTGCGGCAGCATGAAAGATTATATAAAGCCCGGTATTTCATTTCAGTTTTTTAATTTGACATCTAATCTTGCTGGTGGATGCTCAGTGGAAAGCAATGCAGCTGACTATGTGTGTCCTGTGCAGATTCCAGGCTATCCTGACGGACAGACCGTTTTCGTAAGAGGTAACTGTTATTATGCAACACAGAACCCTGAGGACTACAATGTTTGTTACGGTGTTCCTGTTGCGGACGGAAGAGTTTTAGGCTCATAATTTCCAATAAGCCGAATCACCATTATGGTGGTTCGGCTTTTAAGGATTTTTATTTAGGTGATGATATGAAATATATCAAAAAATTTATTGTTATAGCTTTATGCTTATCGTTTTTTAACCTTGCAGGTTGTGACCTGGGAAAAGGTGAGGATAAGCCCGTGAATATGGATTTGCATATCAGCGTTGATGATGCATTGACGGTTGAAAAGATATTTGAATACAGCGGAGCCTTTGTTGAGGATGGCTCCTTTGAAGAAAAAGTTGACGTTGCAGCCATTAAGATTAAAAACAATTCCGATAAGGATATACAGCTCGCCCGTATTTATGCGGTAGCCGATGGCGTGGAGCTGTTCTTTGAAGTTACAACTCTGCCTGCAGGGGCACTCTGCACCGTGCTTGAAAAAAATGCACAGACTATTGCAGAGGGTACGGAATTTACCGATTTCCGAGTGGAAAACAGGGTTGATTTTACAGCGCCCCTCACGTTACACGACGATAGCTTTATCGTTCAGGGAAATGACAAGACCATAAATATTAAAAATATCGGTGAAACCGAGTTTACAAGTGATATTTATGTTTACTATAAAAATAAGGATGCTGACGGAAATTATTTTGGTGGCATCACGTTCCGCACAAAGGCAGATGGCTTGAAACCGGGTGAAATTAAGCAGCTTCCTGCTTCACACTTCCTTATAGCTGACAGTGAGGTGCTTTTTGTTGATTATGCAGGTTAATAAATATGCCTTTGCCGACTGTAAATTTGAAATCAGTTCCGATTCTCCAATTGTGGCAGAGGGGTACTATGGCAGCTTTGCTGCCGATTTCACTACACCCGACTATTCAATCAGGGTGAAAAGGGTAAGTGAATTACCCGAAAAACAAGGCAACTGCGTCTACGAATATGATAAAGGCAGTCTGTATATCGGTGACGCAACTCGTAAGTTTAAGGCCTTTATTGACATGAAAACAAGGGCTAATGCCGATTTTGCGTGTCTTGAAAATGAAACGGATTTATACGTTAAGCACTCAGGTGAAATAACTGAGTTTGTTGTTTTTGAAAGTCTTGATTTGCCCGACTTACTGTTGAAAAAGGGTATTGCAATTCTCCACTGCTCTTATATTGAGGTGGATGGTGAGGCCATTCTTTTTGCAGGTGACAAGCAGGTTGGTAAGTCCACACAGGCCGCCCTCTGGCAGAATTATAAGGGCGCTCAGGTTCGCAATGGTGACAGGGCAGGCGTATTTGTGAGGGACGGCAGGGTATATGCCTGCGGTGTGCCATATTGCGGAACGTCAGGCATCTGCCACAACGTTGTGCTGCCCGTCAGAGCTATCGTTGGTCTTTCAAGAGGCACCGAAAACGTGATTTCAGGTATCAGTATACTTGAATCAGTTTTATTTTTGTTGAACAAAATTGCTTATAATTATTGGGATAGGGCTGCATCTGATACGGCCTTCTCAATTATAGAGAATATTTGCAAAAGCGTTGACTTTATAACCTATTCCTGCCGCAAGGATGAATCTGCGGTGGATTGCTTATATGATTTTTTAAAGAAAGGAAATTAACGCCTTAAGGCGTTGGTGTGCTTATGGATGCTGAACAGTTGATTAATAAACAGCTTGTGAATGATGAGCCTGCATTATCTGTGTATCTTCACTCCAGAGCCATTGCCAACGGGGTGCCCATTTCAGGTACGTTTGAGCTTACCTCAAGGTGTAATTTCAATTGCAAAATGTGCTACGTTCATAATCAGGACAGCGCACTTTGCAGGGCTACGGAGAAGAGCGCTGAGTGGTGGATTGAGCTTGGCAAGAAGGCAGCTGACGAGGGGATGGTTTTCCTGCTCATAACAGGCGGCGAGCCCTTGCTTCGTCCCGATTTTAAGAAGATTTATACTGAGCTTTCAAAGCTTGGGCTTATGATTTCTATTAACACAAACGGTTCGCTTATAACAGATGAAATTGCAGAGCTTTTCAAGAAAATTCCGCCCGTAAGGATTAACGTTTCCCTTTATGGTGGATGTGAAGAGACCTATGAAAATCTTACCGGTGTTCCCGCTTTTTCAAGGGTGCTTGGAAACATAAGGCGAATGAAGGATTGCGGTATTGATATAAGAATTAACGTGAGTATAACTGAGGATAACTACTGCGATTCTGCCGAAATTTACAGGCTCAGTCAGGAGATAGGTGTGCACGTAAAGGGTGCACATTATATGTATCCGCAGGTGCTTGTGGGTAAAAGCCATGGCGAAAACCAAGGTCGTATGAGTGCTCAGGTTGCGGCTAAAAACAGGGTGGATTGGTACAAGCTTATTTTCCCTGAAAATGAGATACCACAAAGGTTTACAAACACCCTGAATGGTGTTGAGGCCTTGAACGAGGCATGCATTGAGGATGGCGAGGAAGGCAGAGTAAAGTGCCGTGCAGGACGAAGCAGCTTTTGGGTGAATGCAAAGGGCGAAATGTGCTTTTGCGGTGTTGCAGGACATGGCTTTAGCATTGATGAGCTTGGCTTTAATGGTGCTTGGGACAAGGTGCGCGAGTTTTCTGCATCTATCAGAACTCCTGCCAAGTGTGAGGTGTGCAAATACAGGAGCATTTGCTGTGTTTGCGCTGCCGCTTGCTACACCGAAACAGGTGATTTTTCAACAGTTCCAGAGTATGTCTGCCGTATGACCGAGCATATTGCTCAGCTTATGAAGGACGAAATAGAAAGGCTTGGTATTGATAATGGAAATTAAAAAGCAGGTCATTTTAAGAAGTGTTGCGGGAGAGCATATGCTCATTCCTGTGGGCGAAACAGTTTTTCAATATAACGGCATTTTTATGCTTACGGAAAGCGGAAAAATACTGTGGGAAAACATTGAAAAAGGCGTTGAAAGGGATGGCCTTGTGGCTGCTCTTATGGAGGAATACGGCATTGCTTCTGACGTTGCATCGGCAGACGTTGACGAATTTATTGAGATGCTTAAAGCCTTTGGTATAGTATAAAAACAAAATATAACAATAAAACAAACAGAGTATCCGTTAAAACGGATACTCTGTTTTATTTTCGCTTTTATTCTTAGCAGAACTCTGCTTTGGCTTTTTCAATCATCTCGTAAACGTTTTTTGCAAGGGGCTTGCTTTCTTCCTTAAGTCCTGCAAGGGGCTTACGAGCATCACCAATATCAATACCCTGTAAACGAAGAACCTCTTTAGCGGCAGCGTACATATTGCACTTGCAAGCACACATAGCATAAATGATTTCGTTGATAGCGTACTGTATTTTTCTTGCTTCCTGGAGCTTGCCTGCCTTGATAAGGTCGTCACATTTGAGGAAAAGCTCGGGCATAACGCCATAAGTACCACCGATACCGCCCTCAGCACCGATTGCGCGACCTGCAACAAACTGCTCATCGGGACCGTTGAAAACAACTATATTGTCACCGCCCTCAGCCT
>JAGBTL010000177.1 GCA_017631355.1 Clostridia bacterium | reverse complement strand
GGCTCAAAGATGGCAGAGCCCGACAAGGAGGTTTATGCCTTCTGTGGTGATGGCTCATACCTTATGCTCCACTCAGAGCTTGTAACATCTATCCAGGAAAACAAAAAAATCAACGTTCTACTCTTTGATAACGCAGGCTTTGGCTGTATAAACAACCTTCAGATGTCAAACGGTATCGGCAACCTTGCAACAGAATTCCGCAAGCGTGATGAAAACGGCAACCTTCTCGGCGAGCTTTTCATAATTGACTTTGCAAAGAATGCTGAAGCATACGGCTGCAAAACATATACAGCAACAACACTTGAGGAGCTTGAGGCTGCACTTATTGACAGCAAAAAGCAGACGGTATCAACACTCATTGATATCAAGGTATTACCCAAATCAATGACAGACGGCTACGATGCTTGGTGGCACGTTGGTATAGCTTCAACATCCGGTAAGGAGTCGGTTAACACCGCTTATAAAAATAAAGAAGAAAATTTAAGTAAAGCGAGGAAATTCTGATGCTTGATAAGAACAAAGTAAAACTTGGTATTGCTCCCATCGCCTGGATAAACGACGATATGCCCGACCTTGGAGCAGAAAACACATTTGAACAGTGCATTTCCGAAATGGCACTTGCAGGCTTCACAGGCTGTGAGGTTGGTAACAAGTACCCCAAGGATACCGCTGTTCTCAAAAAGGCTCTTGACCTTCGCGGAATGCAGATTTGCAACGCATGGTTCTCAACCTTCCTTACAACAAAGCCTTATGAGGAAACTGAAAAGGACTTCATTGAGCACATCACCTTCCTTAAGGAAATGGGCGCGAAGGTTGTTGGTATTTCCGAGCAGGGTCACTCAATTCAGGGAACAGACCTTTCTATCTTTGATGACAAATACGTTATGAATGATGAGGAATGGAATATGCTTTGCACAGGCGTTAACAAGCTTGGCAAGGTTGCAAAGGAAATGGGTATTACACTCACCTTCCACCACCATATGGGCACAGTTGTTCAGACTGCTGCAGAAATCGACAGACTTATGGAAAACACAGACCCTGAATACTTCAATCTTCTCTTTGACTCAGGTCACCTTGCTTACTGCGGTGAGGATTATATGTACATCCTTAAAAAATATATCAACCGCATCAAGCACGTTCACCTTAAGGACATCAGACCCGACGTTGTTGCAGAGGTTAAGGCTAACGGCTTAAGCTTCCTTCAGGGTGTTCGTAAAGGTACATTTACAGTACCCGGTGACGGTGTAATTGACTTTGCACCTATTTTTGACGTGCTTGCCGAAAACGATTACGAGGGCTACGTTCTTGTAGAGGCAGAGCAGGATCCTGCTATTGCTAATCCCTTTGAATATGCAGTAAAGGCAAGAAAATATATTGCTGAAAAAGCAGGTCTTTAATTGAGAGGTAAATTAAAATGGCAGAAAAAATCAAATATTTTGTAAACGGTGAATTCCGTGAATCAAAAACAGACGTGTGGTATGACCTCCACAACCCCAGCACAGGCGAAGTTACAGGCTACGCTCCCTGCTGCACAAACGACGAGGTTCTTGAAGCAATTGAGGCTGCTAAAAAAGCCTATCCCGCTTGGAGAGCAACTCCCGCAATCAAGCGCGCACAAATCCTTTACAACATCCGCGACCTCATTATGAAGAATATGGAGGAGCTCACAACTCTTGTTGCAGAGGAAAACGGTAAGGTTTGGTCAGAGGCAGAGGGTGACGTTCTCAAAGCTAAGGAAGGCACAGAGCTTGCAACACAGGTTCCCTCACTTATGATGGGTGAAAGCACAATGGATGCTTCATCAGGCTTTGACACAGTCCTTTACAGAGAGCCTATGGGCGTATTCGCAGGTATTGTTCCTGTTAACTTCCCCGCAATGATCCCCTTCGGTTGGATGGCTCCCACTTGTATTGCTTGTGGTAACACAATCGTTCTTAAGGCTGCATCACTTACACCTCGTACAGCATTAAGACTTGCTGAAATTTACAAGGAAGCAGGCGTTCCTGACGGCGTTGTAAACGTTGTTACCTGCTCAAGAAACGAAATCAACACACTTCTTGATCACCCCGATATCAAGGGTATCACATTTGTTGGCTCAACACCCGTTGGCAAGCTCATCTATGAAAGAGCTGCTAAGGCAGGCAAGCGTGTTCAGGCTCTTTGTCAGGCAAAGAACCACGCTCTTATCCTTGAGGATGCTCCCATTGAAAGAACTGTTGCAGGTGTTATAAACTCTGCATACGGCTGCGCGGGTCAGCGTTGTATGGCTCTTTCATGTGTTGTTGTTCAGGAATCAATTGCTGATAAATTTGTTGCAGAGCTCAAAAAGCAGGCTTCACAGCTTAAGGTTGGCAAATCCGTTGACAAAGCCTCAAAGCTTGGCCCTGTTACATACAAAAAGCACTATGATGAGGTTGTTGCTGACATTGAAAAGGGCGTTAAGGAAGGTGCAACACTTGTACTTGACGGCAGAAGCCCCGAATTACCCGAGGAGCTCAAGGACGGCTACTTTGTTGGACCCACAATCTTTGACAACGTTACCGAGGATATGACAATCGGCAGAGACGAGGTATTCGGACCTGTTCTTTGCGTTAAGCGTTGCAAGGACTTCCACGATGGTCTTAAGATTATGAACTCAAACCCCTATGCAAACGGCTCAGTTATATTCACACAGAATGGCCACTATGCACGTGAATTCACACGCCACACCGATGGTGGTATGGTTGGTGTTAACGTTGGTATCCCCGTTCCGATTGGCTTCTTCCCCTTCTCAGGACACAAGGATTCATTCTTTGGCGACCTTCACTGCCTTGGTAAGGATGCTTACCGCTTCTTCACAGAAAGCAAATGTGTAACAACACGTTGGTTTGACGAGGACGAAATGAAAAAGACCGAGGTTTCAACCTGGGACGGCACTATCTGATAACGAAAGGAATTTTAAACTATGCTTAACATTGGTATTATCGGTGCAGGACGCATCGGCAAGGTTCACCTTGAATCAATCACATATCACGTAAAAAATGCAGTTGTTACTGCAATTGCAGACCCCTTTATGAATGACGAAACAAAGGCATTCTGCGAGGGCTTCGGTGTTGAAAACATCTACACAGATTACAAAAAAATAATTGAGGATGAGTCAATTGATGCTGTTCTTGTTTGCTCATCAACTGACACACACGCTCCTATTTCAATTGAAGCAATCAACGCAGGCAAGCACGTTTTCTGTGAAAAGCCCCTTGCAAACTCTGTTGATAAAATCCTTGAAATTGCAGAGGCACTCAAGGCTCACCCCGAGTGCAAGTTCCAGGTAGGCTTCAACCGCCGCTTTGACCACAACTTTGCTGCAGTACGTAAGGCATATGACGACGGCAGAATTGGTGATGCACAGATTCTTAAAATCACATCTCGTGACCCTCAGGCTCCACCTGTTGGCTACTGTGCAGCAAGCATCTTCCTTGATATGACAATTCACGATTTTGATATGGCTTGCTTCCTTACAAACAGCGACGTTGAAGAGCTTTACGTTTATGCTGATGCGCTTATCAACCCCGGCATCCGTGAATATGGTGACTTTGACACAGCTATCATCTCAATGAAAATGGAAAACGGTGCTCTTGCTGTTATTGACAACTCCCGTCAGGCAATGTACGGCTATGACCAGAGAGCAGAGCTTTTCGGCTCAAAGGGTATGGTTGCTACAACAAACGATACACTTTCAACTGCAGTTGTTTCTGATGCAAATGGTGTTATAGGTGAAAAGCCCCTTTACTTCTTCCTTGAAAGATATATGGGCTCCTTCGCAG
>JAGBTL010000176.1 GCA_017631355.1 Clostridia bacterium | reverse complement strand
TACCACGTGGCAAAGCTTACCTCACAGTTTAAGGGTTCAAAACTTGTTGATACCTCAAAAGAAAAAAGCGGCATCATCTTCGGTAGTGACGTTGACGCGGTTTCAGCTTATGACGAAAGCACCGGCACTCTCCGTGTGATGGCATACAACTACAAAAACTCACTTAAATATGACAAGGATGTTGAACTCACCTTCAACATTTCTGCACCCCAGTTTGAGGGCAAAAAGGTTAAGGTTACACAATATGTAATTGATGATAACTGCAACTACTTTGACGAATGGGTTGAGGACAGAATAGCCTACGGCATTACCGATGATAAATTCTGTTGGTCACCCGACGACCCATCAATTGACAACCCCACCACCTTAAAGGACGAAAAAGCCCGCGAAACCTACTTCAACGAGCTTTACCCAAAATATACAAGGTGCTCTCAGCTTATCCCCACAGAGAGTGAGGCAACCGTTACAAACGACACCCTCACCCTTAACACAACCCTTGCGCCCCACGGAGTTGTGGTTTATGAGATAACAGAAGTATAATTTAAAATGCAAAATGCAGAATGCAGAATGCAAAATTATCGGGGAAGCAGCATTTATAATAAAGTAAAAGTAACGCGAAGCCTTTCCTCCCTTTCTTCAGTTGGATAGAATAAAAAAGCGGATGAATGGTCTGCCTGCCTTCGAAGGAAGGCTGAACAAACAGAAAACTTATTTTTGCACAGTGAGTTGATACTTGCGACAGCTTATAATGATTGGAAGCGTAGCTTCCCCAATAATTTTGTATTTTCCATTTGCAATTATAATCGCCAACGCAGTTCCGACACTTTGCACTTTGCGTTTTGCACTTTGCGTTTAAAATAGACGCACGCTTGCCCCGAAACTCCTCATTCCTAATTAAATATATTCATAAACACCTTCGTCACCACAAACCCCAAGGCTCCGCAGCCCGGGAAGGTGCACATCCACGCCAATGCCATATCCTTTATGACAAGCGGATTTACGCTCCTATGTCCATTCACACAGGCGGCACCCATCATTGCGGTTGTTTTGGCGTGGGTGGTTGACACAGGCAGACCAAGGCAGGTGCTCACAAAAAGTGAAGCTGCTCCCGAAAGGTCTGCACCAAAGCCCTGATACCGTTGGAGCTTTACCATATCCATTCCCACGGATTTTATAATCTTCTTACCACCTGACATAGTACCCAATGCCATAATTACTGAGCAAAGGAGTATTACTGCAGGTGGTATTTTTTGCCCCTTGCCCACAGACCCCGTGCACATCATAAGCACCGCCATAAACTTCTGCCCATCCTGTGCGCCGTGCATAAAGCTCATAAGAACTGCGGCAAAAATCTGTCCGTATTTAAAGATGCCCTCTGCCCTTTGTCTTTTCACGTTGCGGAAGATAACAAGTATAATTCTGCAGATAACGTAGCCGCAGATAAAGCCACCAAAGCAGGAAATGAAAAGACCGTAAATAGTTTTCATCCACTCTGCCGAATTCACACCCTGAAGGCTTCCGCTGACACACAGAGCGCTGCCTGTCAGTCCTGCAATCAGTGCGTGGCTTTCGCTTGTGGGTATGCCGAAATACCAGGCAAGCACCGCCCATAGAACAATGGCAAACATAGCGGCAGAAAGAGCAATTATGCTCAGATTTTCATCTGCTCCGAAATCCACCATATTCATTACAGTTTCTGTAACCGATGCCCCTGTCCTGCCCGAAATCAGCACTCCGAGAAAATTAAAGATTGCAGACACAAAAACAGCCTTACCCACGCTCAGGCACCGTGTTGTAACGCAGGTTGCAATGGCATTGGGTGCATCGGTAAGTCCGTTCACAAAAATTACACCGAGAGTAAGCAAAAGCGACGTTATTGTAAGTGGTGATAAGCTTAAAATCTGTTCCATTTTATTCCCTTGTCCTTATGTTTTAGTAAACTATATTCAACAAGGCACACTAAAATTCAAATAAAAAATCCGTAAGATCAATTAGTGACCTTACGGATTTCTGCTTTTTATTATTCAATAATATCAAAGTATCTGCCAAGCCAGTACATAAGCAAATATGTAAGACCGCTTTCGTGACCCTTTCTGCCACCGTCAACGGTAAAGGCACGAAGACCCAGCTTTGAATATGGTCTTTCATCCCATGCAAAGGGAGTTTTTATACGAGGCTTTTCGCCCCAATAAACGGGCTCGTCGTCATATTCAAGACCACGGCGCATACTGTTGTACATAAAGAAGTTTTCAAGCTCATACGGGTGGTCTTTAAGGTTTTTCACCATTGTGTCAACGTCACAGGGAGCACCTGTAAAGCCCTTGTAAATAAAGGCAAAATAGGGATTGCCCTCAATTTTTTCATAATCATAATGTGATGCGAGACCCATCATAATATACTGTCTGATTGCAGGGTCCTTTTCAAGCCTTAAATATGCAAGGGTGTTGAACATTGCAAGGTTATCATCAATATGGCAGGTGTGTCCGTCTGCCTTTTTGTGATAAGCTGCATTTATAAGGAAATGGTGGTCCTTAATAAGCTCGTTGTACTTGTTGAGGTACTTTTCATCTCCTGACATGTGGTGGGTAACCTTAAGGAAGGTAAGGTATTCAAGTGAATTTATACCTGTTTCCCAGGTCCACATACTGTCATTGTTAAGGGCATCCTCATTCCAGCAAGCCCACGTGGTGGGCTTGTCGTCCCAATCGTGAAGGTAGCCGTTGTGCTCCATAATGTGGTCTGTAATATCGCACACAGCCTGACGGATTTCCGCCTTTTCCTCCTCGTTTGCACAAAGGTCATAGTAGAGTGAGAAGCCTGCATAGTGACCCGTCATTTCGTCGCTTGAGGTTTCACCCAACCACTCGTAGGTGCCGTCGCTTGAACGATGCCACTCGTTATTGATTTCCAGGGTTTCAAGGCCCTGACCCCACGTTTCCTCATCGGGATATCTTACTGCACGTGCAGTAAAGCCCTTGATTTCGGGGGCACGGGTGAGAACAAGCATTGCGTCCTTGTATCTGCGGGCAGCCTTAAGGATTTTTTCGTCCTTTGTTTTATCATACCAGAGGCAAAGTGCGCCAAGGTACATCTGTGTCCACAAGCCGTCGTTATCGCTGATGCTTGAAAAGCTGCCTTCCTTAAGCTCACCGTGAACACCTGTAATGAAGCCGTCCTTACGCGGGAAATATTTTTCCGTATTTTCGAAGAAATGAACCGCCTTGTCATATAGGGTCATTTCCACCTGGCTGATTTTTACAATACCACCCTCGGATATTGTGTAAATATCATTGCCGTTGAAGGCAACGTTTGTAACAAGCGGGCTGTAAGCATAGCGTGTTGCAGGGAAATATTTTGAAAGACCGTTTCTGATAAGCACCGCACCTGCATCTGTACCCACGAGGATAGCCCCGTCCTCAGCAACGTCAATTGAATAAATGCTTTCCTGAGGCAAAACGGAAATTTCCTTGTGTGAATACCAACCGCTCTTATAGTCGTAAATATACAAGCCCTCTTTTGCGCCAACCAAAAGGTTGCCGATTTTATCAAAGGCGATTGTGTTTATTTCAATCTCAGGCATTGTTGAGTGATGAGGGAAAATGCAGCGCCACGTTCTGCGCTTGCCCTCCATACGCTGCAGACAGCGACTATTGGAAACACAAACCCTTTCACCAAACAGAGCAAGGCACTCACCCTTCTGCTCACACCTTGCAAGGTTATAAAAGCCCCCATCGCGCTCTACGTAAAGAGCGTTGCCTGTGAGCACGTAAAGACTGCCGTTATCCTTGATATCGGCAACCTGCTCACCAAAATCATAGAGGAGCTGTGCACCCTTATCACCGATAAGGTAAGCCTTGCTTTCACAGCCTGCAACAACCCTGCCGTCTGCGCAGATGTGCACGGAGGTAAAAATCAAATCACTTGAAAGTGTGCTGATTTTATCATCGGAAAGCTTCATTAAGCCCTGATCTGTGCAAAGGTAAATAACCCCCTCACCGATTGCAAGGGAAAGCACCTTAGCCTCCACAGGATAGCGTTCAACCACACGCTGAGGATATTTACCTGTTTTTAATGTATCCATAACATCACCATACAATCAAAAAATTTGCCGCAAATCAATATTTAAGCTTTTCGTTAGCCCTCTTCATAACCTCGGGTGTAATTTTAATAACCTCACGGTCATAGGTAAGAAGTCCGTTGCACTCGTCCTCAACGTCACTTACCTCTGTGTAAATAATTGCTGATAAGCCCTTGTTCTTCATACAGTTATAAATTCTGTTCTCATAAAGGTTTGCAACTGCATCGTCAAACTTTTCCTGACTGTAATATTTACGGTAGCCAAAGAACTTTTCTGTATTGAAGGAGTGCTCCTTAAGCTGCATTGAATAGCCGCCGAACTCTGTAAGAGCAATGGG
>JAGBTL010000175.1 GCA_017631355.1 Clostridia bacterium | reverse complement strand
GCGCTTTCAGCCCATGACGCACAATCTCTGACAGACTTTCCACAAAAGCAGGGTCTTCGCGAAGTATTGTATCAAAATAATTTGTAAATGTCAACTAAATTGGGCAAATAAATATTGTATATAAAGTATATTTATTCTAATGTTTCATTTCGCTTCCATTTCTTGACTTTAAATGAAAGTGTATTGTATAATGATAAAAAATTTGAAGAGGTATTATTATGCCCTTAAACAAAAATAAAAAAATACTGATAATCCTCACAGGCGGTACAATTTGCTCCTGTGAGGACTCAAACGGTGAGCGCAGCTCGCAGGCGGACACCGCACAATATAAAATAACGTCAATATTCAGTGAGAGTGATTCTCCATACAATAGCGTTGAATTTGATTACATCATATCAACTGATATTCTTAGTGAGAATATGACTCTTGAAACGTGGAGCAAGCTCCTTGCAGATTTCAGGGAGCTTGGCGCAGCGGAGGAATATGCAGGTATCATTGTTCTTCATGGAACAGATACTCTGGCATACACTTCTTCGTTGCTTTCGGTTATGCTCACACACCTTGATATTCCCACGTTCCTTGTTTCAGCGCAGCTGCCCCTTGATAATAAGGCTACTAACGGCAACGCTAACTTCCGTGCCGCCGTGGAGCTTATAATGAATGGCATTAAGCCAAACGTATACGCAGTTTATAAGAACAGTGACGGTAATATGTACGTTCACCTTGGCTCATATCTTAAGCAATGCGCAAATTTCAGCGATGATTTTTATAGCTGTGATGCATTTACAATTACAAATAATGGGAATGCCTCTTGGGAAGGTGTTGCCTTTGCCCGAAAATGCGATTATTTAAATGAAATCACAGAGCTTAAAGACGGTGTGCTTCTTTTAGTGCCTTACGTTGGTCTTAACTATGAAAGCATAAATCTCAGCAACGTGTCTGTGGTTGTTCATAATACCTATCACACCTCGTCGGTCTGTGTTGAGCGAAGCAAAAAAACAGGGGAGTATTCATGCAATTCAATTCTTTATTTCCTTGATAAATGTAAGGATTGTGGAGTTGACCTTTTACTTGCACCCTGCGACCCTGATGCATTTTCCTATGAATCAACGGGTGATGCCCTCAGTAACGGTGCGCTTTACATCAGCGAGAAAACCCTTGAGCTTGCATACGCTAAATCGGTAGTCGGCTTTTCTATGGGACTTCGTGGTGAAAGTCTTATGCAGTTTATAAATGAATAAAACATTAAACCGCTTGTTATGATTAATCGTAGCAAGCGTTTTTTTAGGAAAATAATATATTCAGTTTTATTCACAAATATTGTTAGGCTTTTTTGTTTAATACGGATATTGCTTTTTTAGGCATAATCATATAAAATGATTGTGCTGTTCCAAAACAGTACAATTTTCATTTTCAATCCAAAGGGAAAGCCTCGCGTATGCGAGGCTTTTCTCTTTTTTATTTAACTTTTCCAGAATTTTCTATCAAGGCTGCGGTATTGAAGTGCTTCCATAATGTGCATATTATCAATTATTTCACTCTTATCAAGGTCGGCAATTGTTCGCGCAACCTTAAGTATTTTGTCGTATGCACGAGCAGAAAGGCCCAACCTTTCAAATGAAAGCTCAAGAGTTTTTGCGGCTGAGGGTGTCAGCCTACAATATTGCCTTGTAAGTGACGGAGTCATTTTAGCGTTACAGGTAATTGTAGTTCCCTTGAAACGCTCAATCTGTATGCGCCTTGCCTCGTTGACTCTCTCTCTGATTGCTGTAGAGCATTCTCCTGCCTCTGAATCAGATAATTGATTGTAGTCCACAGGAGGTACCTCAACGTGAATGTCAAGTCTGTCGAGAAGTGGTCCCGAAACCTTTGATAAATACCTTGCAGGTGCTCCGTTGGGGCAAGAGCAGGAGCGTGTCGGGTGTCCGTAATATCCACAGGGACAGGGGTTCATGGCACAAATCAGCATAACCGAGCAGGGGTATGTAAGTGCGCATGCCGCACGTGAAATTGTGATAGTGCCGTTTTCAATTGGCTGACGGAGAACCTCCATTGTGCCGCGTGAAAACTCTGGTAATTCATCAAGGAACAAAACACCGTTGTGAGCAAGTGAAAGCTCACCAGGTTTAGGTATTGTTCCGCCACCCGAAAGTCCTGCGGGGGAAACAGAGTGATGGGGTGCTCTGAAGGGTCTGTAATTTATAAGGGGCTTGTCCTTGGACAGGTTTCCTGATAATGAATAAATTTTTGTCGTTTCAAGTGCCTCGTCAATAGTAATATCCGGTAAAATTGTGGGTATTCTCTTGGCGAGCATGCTTTTGCCTGAACCGGGTGGTCCGATCATCATCACGTTGTGTCCGCCTGCTGCTGCAACCTCAAGAGCACGTTTTACCTCAAACTGACCCTTAACGTCCTTGAAATCGGGTAAAAAGTCAGGTAATTCATAATGCTTGAATGGGATAATTTCAACAGGCTGCATTTTTTCAACGTCGTTGATGTGGTCAACAAGCTGACGAAGACTTTTGACGGCGTAAATGTTTATGCCTTCTATTATTGCTGCCTCAGATGCGTTGTCTACGGGGATGTAAATGTCCTTGAGTCCGTTTGCCTTTGCTGCCATAACCATTGGCAAAACACCCTTTACAGGCTTGATATCACCTGATAATGAAAGCTCACCGATGAATGCAGCGTTTTTATAATCACCCATAATCTGCTTTGTTGCAGAAAGCACGGCAACAGCCATAGGAAGGTCGTAAAGCGAGCCTTCCTTTTTTATATCGGCAGGAGCAAGGTTGAAGGTGTAATGTGACGTCAGGTGCATCTCAAGGTGTGAGTTGTGAAGTGCAGCAATAATTCTGTCACGAGCCTCGTTAACGGAGGTGTCGGGTAAGCCGACAACCTCTAAAGCATATTTGCCGTTTGTGATATTCAGTTCAACGTCAATCATATATGAGTCAAGTCCAAGAAGACCCACACTTTTGATGTTAGAAAACATAATTATTCCTCGTCAATTATCTGTTCTTCTTCAATATCGTCACCATCATTTTCTTCCTCATCGGGGAAGCTTTTGATAATTTCTAAAAGCTCGTCAATTTCAATTTCCTCGGAAAGCATTTCGTCGGAATCATCATCCTCTTTATATACTTCAGGCTCAAATTTGAAGTAGCCTGTTTTGATTATAATGCAGATAACGATAAGAAGAATCAAGGTTGTTATTGAAATAAGTCCACCAATAACAAGACCGTCGGGCTCATATTCAAATCGCACCGTGTGTTCACCTGCATTGATGTCCACACCAAGGAGTGCGCCGTTACCAAGGGCGTGGCATTCATAGTTTTCAAGCTTAACGTCGTCAATATATACTGACCAGCCTGTGTCGTAGTTGATAGAGGTGTAAAGAATGCCATCTGCTGAAGCGTTGATTGTACCTTCAATTTCAGTTTCCTCAAACCTTGTTACGTTAAGTGAATCTGCTTTAAGTGCTTCGTAGCCCTGTGTAAAAGCAGGGGTGTTGAGTGTAACTGCATATACGTAAAGGTATCCGTCCTGACCCTCGGTAAAGGGGGCATATATCTGCACAACGTCGTCCTTTTCAAGGTTGCCCACGTCAAGGATGTGGGGCTTTGTATCAACAGGCTGTGAAACAACCGAGCCGTCGGGGAGTGTAACTGTTATATTGTCAATGTCATTGTTGCTTGCTTTAAGGTAAATGTAGCCGTTACCGAAATCCTTTGCAGTAAATTCAAAGGTAACACTTGCATTTGCTGAATCGCTGATGGTGTAGGGGTAATAACCGTCCTCTGTATATGAAAGATCGTTGAAGGAAGCGTTGTTGCCTGAAACGGATGTCATTTCCATATCGGTGTAAACGTTGTTTATTCCTGTTGAGCTTTCAAACAGACTGCTTTGTACCTCAAAGGGATTGGGGTTATCGTGTGACCATTCAATAATGTCGCTGTTAACCCTGAATGCAATAGGCAGCTGATAAAGGTTTTCGTATGCTGTGTATTTTGATACAGTTGCAATTTCACTATAAAGGTCGGTGTTCATAGGAGCCTTTGTGTCAGTGTCGTTATCAACAATGTAATCAAGGGCAAAAAATGCGTTGTAAACAGGCGTCTGTCTGTTGTATGTGTAGCTGTTGATATAGTTACTGAACATACCAAGGTGTGACTGCATGTTGGAAACCTTTTCGTTTGCCATTGAGGAGAAGGTTGACATACCGTTGTAGTAGTACCAGCTTGGATCCATACGCGCTCTCAAGGAGGTGAGCTCCATACGGTAATAATTGTTACCCTCATATTCGTCAATAGCTGTTTTGATTTGCTGGAAATCATCATAGTCACCAACAAAGTTCACCTTCGCCTGGTCCATTGAATAATTGTTTGTGTTAGCAACCGTGTATTCTGCACAGCTTGAGCAAAGCACAAGCGCTGCAGCGGCAATTGCAGGGTAGCGGTCGTTTTTAAGAATGCCGAGCGCAAGGCAGTATATGCCGATAAATGCAATACAAATCCAAAC
Source organism: Clostridia bacterium (assembly GCA_017631355.1). Classification (GTDB taxonomy): domain Bacteria; phylum Bacillota; class Clostridia; order Oscillospirales; family Acutalibacteraceae; genus DTU089. The sequence goes on along the minus strand of JAGBTL010000175.1, from coordinate 204 downwards.
ACCTGTTTCAGAGAAATTCTTTGAGCCGATTTCCTGCACCATAATTATAAAGGCTATGGTGGCAACGCCTGTGCCGATAATCTGCCTGTTGGTGTATTCCCTTATGTTAAGGAGTGCCTTGAAGGCGAAAATAAGGAGAATAAAGGAATACATATAGGAGAATCTGTAGGGCAGGTCGTTGGGGAAGTGGAAGCCGTGCCAGAT
>JAGBTL010000174.1 GCA_017631355.1 Clostridia bacterium | reverse complement strand
GTTAATGCTGTGGTCCTTGCCTGCAACAAGGAGCATGCCTGTAACACCGCAGAGAGCGCCTGAAATAAGCATTGTGCGGATGATAACCTTTTTAACGTTGATACCAACGTAGCGGGCTGTGTTCTGGCTTTCACCAACAACGGAGATTTCGTAGCCCTGCTTGCTGAAGCGAAGGTAGATGTACATAACCACGGTAATTGCAGCAACTGTAACAATGTTTACGAAATAGTCGTTGTTACCCACCGCAGGGAAGTTACCGTATTCAACGGGGGTAATAACGTTTGATCCGCCACCCTTGATGTAAACGTAGTATGCAATCATCTGTGTGGCGATGTAGTTCATCATAAGTGTGAAGAGTGTTTCGTTTGTGTTGAACAATGCCTTGAAAACGGCGGGAATAACACCCCAGATTGCGCCTGCAAGCACGCTTGTGATGATGATTACTGTAATAAGTGCGGGGTAGGAGAGTGTGGGGCCGAATTCAATCATACAGAAGATTGTTGCAAGACCGCCCACAAGAGCCTGTCCCTCGGCACCGCAGTTCCAGAATTTCATTTTAAATGCAGGAGTAAGTGCAAGTGCAAGGCACAAAAGGATTGCAATTTCCTGCAGATACTTCCACAGCATGGTTGTGTAGCCGTCCAAAAGTCTGCCGAAAACACCTGAGAACATAATGCTGTAGGTGTCGCCAAGGCTCTTTTTGGTGACTGCCATTGAAAGGAAGCCTACAAGGAGAAAGCCTATCAGGATGGTGCAGATACGGATAATCCACGCCTTCCATTGGGGCATATCGTCACGCTTAACAACACGGAAAAGGGGCTCGTGGTGTTTAGCTTCAATGTTTTTAGCCATTTGAATTCTCCTTTCCGTCATCCTTTGATTTGGTCATAAGCAGACCGATTTCTTCTTTAGTGGTAGTACGTGCATCAACAATACCTGTTATTTTACCTGAACCGATAACCATAATTTTGTCGCAAAGCTCAAGGAGAACGTCAAGGTCCTCGCCCACAAAGATAATGGCAACGCCCTTTTCCTTCTGCTCGTTGAGAAGGTTATAAATCATATATGATGAGTTAATATCAAGACCACGTACAGGGTAAGCAACCATAAGCACGGTTGGTGAAGCGGCAATTTCACGGCCGACAAGAATCTTCTGCACGTTACCGCCTGAAAGACGGCGAACAGGAGTGTTTGCACCGGGGGTTACAACTTCAAGGTCGTGAATGATTTTCATTGCAAGGTCCTTGGGCTGCTTGCGCTTCAGAAAGAAGGAGTTGCCCTTGGTGTAGCTACGGAGCATCATATTATCAACGATATCCATATTGCCTACAAGACCCATACCGAGTCTGTCCTCGGGCACGAAGGAAAGGCGCACACCCATCTGACGAATTTGCAGGGGAGTTTTATCGCGAAGGCTCTCCTTTTTGCCTGTTTTGGGGTCAAAGTAGAAAATATCGCCATATTCAAGTCGCTGAAGACCCGCAATAGATTCAAGCAGCTCACGCTGACCTGAGCCTGCAATACCTGCGACACCAAGAATTTCACCGCTTTTTGCGGAGAATGAAACGTTGTCAAGGACTGTGGCACCCAGCCTGTCAACGCAGGTAATGCTGTTGACAGTAAGTCTTTCCTCTGTGTTGTGGGGGTCGTTGCGCTGAATGTTAAGGTCAATTTTTTTTCCAACCATCATTTCGGTAAGCTCTGCCTCGCTTGTTTCTGCCGTGTTGACTGTGCCAACGTATTCACCCTTGCGGAGAACAGAAACCTTGTCGGAAAGTGAAAGCACCTCGTGGAGCTTGTGAGTGATGATTATGATACATTTACCGTCATCGCGCATACGGCGAAGGATGTTGAACAGCTTCTCTGTTTCCTGAGGAGTGAGAACAGCTGTGGGCTCGTCAAGGATGAGAATGTCAGCACCCCTGTAAAGCACCTTTATGATTTCAACGGTCTGCTTTTCGGAAACAGACATGGTGTAAATCTTCTTTTCGGGGTCAAGGTCAAAGCCGTATTGCTCGCTGATTTTTTTGATTTCGGCAGTAGATTCCTTCATATTGTGCTTGCCGTTATCAATACCGAGCACAATGTTTTCTGCGGCGCTGAAAACGTCAACAAGCTTGAAATGCTGATGAATCATACCGATTTTGTATTTGAAGGCATCCTTTGGAGATGCAATGGAAGCCTCCTGTCCGTCAATAAAAATCTGACCCTCGTCGGGGAAGTAAATACCCGAAATCATATTCATGAGGGTTGTTTTACCACTTCCGTTTTCACCAAGAATGGAAAGAATCTCGCCGCGATAAGCGGTAAGATTAACGTTCTTGTTGGCGATAACCTTTTTACCAAATGCTTTTGTGATGTTTTTTAATTGAATAGCAGGTTGTTTAGGCACGTTTAACCTCCGTTCTTGTAGGGCTTGGGAAAGCTCCCTGCACCCTATAAAAATTAATTCTCAAGGAAAGGCTCCTGGCCGAAGCCCTTTCTTCAAAATTAGTATGAGGCGAGAGTTGCCCCTCGTCTCATACTTAAAAAATTTAATTAATAAGCCTCGTCAAGAAGAGTGATACCATCAATTCTTGCATCGAAGTAAGGAGCTGAACGGAACTTTGACTCGTAGAATACGCCGTTTTCAATAACCTCTGTATCCTTTTCAAAGTTAGCGTCTGTGTCAACGTCTGCCATGTAGCTTGTTACAGCCTCACCATTGATTGTGAAGTTAGCTGTATCAAATACCTGGAGAGAACCATCAAGGAGCTTTGCCTTAACTTCTTCAAGCTTTTCAGCTGTGCCTGCAGCAGCAGCCTTTTCGTTGATGTCTGTAAGAACAACAGAGCCTGTTTCGATAGTACCTGTCCAGTCAGCATCAATAGCAGTACCGTTCTGTACACACTCAATCAT
>JAGBTL010000173.1 GCA_017631355.1 Clostridia bacterium | reverse complement strand
GACGGCTTCAACGAGCTTCTGATGGTTTACCCCACGGACAACACCAACAAATACCACTATTCCGCAGAAAAGCACGTTTACACCTGTCAGGTGTTCGGTGCACAGGGACAGGAGGTTATAAGCCTTATCACCTTCAACCTGCCTGTAAACGATTACCGCGGATTAAACGGCAAGGAGCTTTGGATAGCCGAGATAAACGGCAAAGCCTGTCTGTACAATTTTATGAACTGTACTCTGTATATGCCCGAGGCAGGTCTGTCGGACTTCATAAACGTTGACGATAACCACCACCAATTTTTCACCTCCGACTGCTACTACGCCTACGACGGTGAAGGGTTTGTCCTTGAAAGCAAATACACGTGGCAGGGCGAGCGTGACGAAATGATTACAATGATAAACGACGCGCCCTGCACGCACGAGGAATTCCACAAATATCAGGAAAGCCTTGACACAATTGTAAGAAAAATTGACATAACCCCTGACAATGATAATTCAGCCACAGCCACCGAGGCTGCCGAATAAACAAAAATATCGCAGAGAGCCTATACTCTCTGCGATGCTTTTTTGTTTTGGTTATAAAACGTCGTAAATATTGCTTTCGCCTGTTTTAAGGTTGAAGATAAGTGTTTTTTCCTCACCATTTTCAACAAAATCAAGCTGAATTGAATCATCACTTACGAACTCTGCAAGCTGAACCTTGTAGTCCTTATCTCTGAAGAACTCCTTAAGGTAACCGATTCGCTCTTCATCAAAATCGCCTGCATTGTCAGAAACGAAAAGAACGTTGCCGCAAACGGAGTTGATTTTGCCGTGAAGAAGCTTCTGCTCCATTGTGTAATTGATGTTAATATCACGAAGGAAGAAAACGTCGGGGTCATTACAGAATGCTCTGCCGTCAAGGTGATTACGGAAGATTGTGTTGATGATTGCATTCTGTGATGAGGGGTTCTCACAGTTAATTCTGATTGAGCTTACAAGAGCGTTTACACTGAGGTTGCCCGCAAGTGTGAACTTCCAGTTCTTGCTTGCATCACAGCTGATACGGCAGGCATCAAAGATACCCATACATGCACCGATGGGCACGCCGCAGCCGAGAATCCACTTGTCACCACATGCCTCACGGAGAAGATCAACACCGTCGCACATAATCTCACCACGGGTTTTGCCGTTACGAGGCTCAATGCACTGACTATAAAGGAAGTCAAGCTTAACCATATCAAAGCCCCACTCGTTGAGAACAACGTCGAAAACGTGCTTGATGTATTCACGTGCCTCGGGGTTGTAAATATCAATAGTGTATGCGCCGCCCCAGCCCTGACAGCCAAGCATCTTCTTGCCGTTGCGGTTGTGTGTAAGGAGCCAATCGGGGTGGTCCTTCACAAGCTGTGAGCTTACCTGTGCGCTGAAGGGTGCAAGCCAGATACCTGCCTTGTAGCCCTTGTTGTGAATTTCATCGGCAATAAACTTCATGCCGCGTGGGAACTTGCTTGCATCTGTAAGGAGCCAGTCACCAACCGCCTGCTGATAGCCGTCGTCAACCTGGAAAATGTTAACCTCATCAGAAGCTCTGTCAAGTCCGTTAAGGTCACGAAGAATAATATCCTCGTTAATATCCTGAAAGTAGTTGTACCATGAAGTATAGCCTGAAAGGTGGTCAATAGCAGGCTTTTTGCATCCGACAAAATCAAAGAAGTACTTGTCCATTACCTCATCCATACCGCCCTCAATGATAGCGATATCAAAAAGCTCGTACTCCTGACCTGCCTTAAGGCTAAGACCGTCAATATCCTTTCTGATGATGAACTTGTCATCCTTCATATCAACAGCGAAAATGGTAAAGCCATTACGCTCACTCCTTGAACCGTAAAGCTTGATTTCCTTTTCGCCCTTTTCGCGGAAGTAGCAATACGTGTAAGCGTGGAACTTACCCTCCTCGCCATAGCTTTCAAAGTGATAGTCACCTGAAAGACCTGCGAAGTGCTTAAGGAACTTGTTGATGTTTGCTGCCTTTATAAGTCCGTCAAATTTGTCCTTCTTTGAAAATTCACGCGTGGTTGTCCAAGCCTGATAGCCGTTTGCAAAGAACAAATCGTCATCGTCAAAATCCTTTTCACATTCAATTTCAAAGGACTTCATTTCAATATTGCACTTTGCCTTAAGCACAGCCTTGATTGACTTATCATCCTGCTTGAGCTCAAGTGCAAAGCCTCTGCCGTCAAGACAGTTCTGCTTAACAGGAACCTTACCAATTAAAAACTCTGATCTGATTTTTTCAAACATAACGTTTTCTCCTATTTAATAATCAATTATTTACGTAATCCACAAATTTAAGGAATTGCCTCTTGCCCTGCTCATTTCTGTCATAAACACCGCACTGACCGAGAATGTCTGCAAAAACCTTGCCGATTTCATCCTGAAGAATTTTTTCGCAATTTTCAGCAGTAACGTTGTTGCTCGCCATAATCTCCTGTGCCCACTCTGTGTGCTTGGAAATTCTTTCGTCTGCAGAAATGTCAGCACCGCTTACCATTGCATCGCGGAGAATTGCCATTTCCGTTTTAAGTCGTGAGGGAAGAACCGCAAGACCCATAACCTCAATAAGACCGATATTTTCCTTCTTGATGTGGTGGTGCTGGGGATGAGGATGATAAACACCGTCGGGGAATTCCTCGGTGGTGATGTTGTTTCTGAGCACCAAATCAAGCTCAAACATGCCATCTCTGAAGCGAGCAATAGGTGTGATTGTGTTGTGCGGCACACCGTCAGTTTCAGCAAAAATGAAAGCATCCTCATCGGTATAGCCTCGCCACTTTGCAAGAATTTCACCTGCAAGTGTGCAGATCTCGTCGGTATCGTCACCTATAAGGCGGAGAACTGACATGGGCCACTTCACAATACCGCCCGATACACCGGGATAGTTTTTGAACTCAACGGGTGTTTCAACAGGAGCCTTTGCCATTGCAAAGGTGTAGTTTCCGCCCTGAAAATGGTCGTGAGTAAGAACAGAGCCGCCAACAATGGGCAAATCCGCATTTGAGCCCACAAAGTAGTGAGGGAACTTTTTAACAATAGCAAAAAGACGACGGAAGCCCTTTTCGCTGATTTTCATCGGCTGATGAATGCTGTCAAAAACAATGCAATGCTCGTTATAATAAACGTAGGGAGAATACTGAAGGCACCAAGCCTCACCGTCAAGGTCAAGGGGTATAACCCTGTGGTTCTGCCTTGCAGGGTGATTTACTCTGCCTGCATAGCCCTCGTTTTCAGGACAAAGCATACACAAGGGATATGAGCTCTGCTTCATTTTGAGGGCAGCCGCAATAGCCTTGGGGTCCTTTTCGGGCTTTGAAAGGTTAATTGTAATGTCAATATCACCATATTCGGTAGGTGTTATCCATTTAACGTCGTTTTTGATGCGATACTCACGTATGTAATCAGACTTGCGTGAAACGTGGTAATAATATTCGGTTGCCTTTTCAGGGCTTTCGCTGTAAAGCGCATTGAACTCCCTTATAACCTCTGAGGGTCTTGGAGTGATTGCACCCATAAGCCTTGTATCAAACAAATCGCGATAAACAATTGAATCCTCGCACACACCTCTGCTACAGGCATCATCAAGCAACACCTTAAGAATATCCTCAAGTGATGCATTTTCAACAGACTCGTCACCGTCAATACTGTCAAGGCTCATAACCTCAAGCAGTCTGTTAACTGCCCACACCTTATCAAGAGCGTCAATAAGACCCTCTCTGACCGCATATTCAACCAGTGCTCTGATTGCTGAACTTACTGTCATTCTCTCTCCTCCGAACTTATTTTATCTACACAATATATCATTATAATTATATATTGATTTTTATAGCGTTGCAAGGTTTTTGGGAAAATAAACAACAAAAAATCCGTCAGTTTTTACACCCGACGGATTTTTTCATTGTTTTATTTTAAAATCGGCTTTTCAATAAGTGAAACGGACTTTTTCCTTGTCCCCTCAAGTTCAAGAATTACAAGCTCGTTTTCATCCTTAAGGAAGGGTGCGGGCAGGTACAGGGTGTACTGCGGACCGCGCTTAAGGAAGCGGCCAAGGTTAAAGCCGTTGATATAAACAATGGCGTTCGTAAAGCCGCGCATATCAACGAAGGTGTCAGCCTTTTCATCTGCCTTGAAGGTAGCCTTCATAAAACAGGGCGCATTCTGTGCTGATTTCTGATATTTAATTTCAGGTGCCTTGTCAAGCTCCATACAGTAAACGTCCCAATCAACAATCGCCTGACCCTCAATATAAATTTCATCAATACCCTTGCGGTCATAAATGCGACGTGCATAGTTTACTCTGCCTAATGCCTGAACAAGAATATCAACCCTGCACTCACCGTTAAATGCAGGAAGCTCTACGCTGAAGCTTTCGTCGTGGAGCGCCTGACCCTTAAGCTTTGCACGGTCATAAACGTGCTTGAGCTCACCGTTCACGTAAACGTATGCAATGTCGTGAACACCAAAGGCGTTAAGCTTTGTAACGTCATAAAAGCCCTTGAGGACTGTGCTGTAAAGTATAAGTCCGCTGTTCTGTCCGTAGTGCTCCATTGTGTAGGGAATGTGTGATTTTTTGTGCTTTGCAAAGCTCTTGTAAACCTTCTGCAAGTCGGCAAACTCTGTGAATTTAATGCTGCCGTATGCCTTTGTTTTTGCATCTTCAGGAAGCTCGGGAAGCTCCTTGCCAAGCTGCTTTGCCATTCTGTCCCTCAGAATGAAATATTTTTCGGTATATCCGCCGTATTCGTTAAGGGGGGCACCGTAATCATAGCTTGTGGTGGTGGGACAATAGCAATCATAATAGTTTGCACCTGATGAGAAGCCGAAGTTTGTGCCACCATGGAACATATAAAGGTTAAAGCTTGCATCCTCCTTAAAGAAGCCGTCAAGGCTCTTGCCGAGAGATGCCTCCGGGTCATCTGTATGGTGTGACGTGCCCCAACGGTCAAACCAGCCGCACCAATGCTCACCGCACATAAGGGGCTTGTCGGGCTGAAGCAGCTTAAGGTCGTTAAAGCGATTTTCATTGTAGCCGCCAAAGTTTGCAACCATAAGCTCCTCGGGAATGCCGCCACCTGAGAAGAAATATTTATCCTCGCCATCAGAGGTGAAAAGCTGACAGTCAACGCCAAGCTCCTTCATATATTCACGGAGCCAATAAAGATACTTCTTATCTCTGCCGAAGGAGCCGTACTCATTTTCAACCTGCATAGCAATAAGCTTGCCGCCATTGCTCTCCTGAAATGGCAGGAGCTTTGGAATGAGCACCTTGAAGAAATCCTCAACAGCCTTTATGTATTTCTTATCCCAGCAGCGCAATTTGATATTTTTATCCTTAAGGAGCCATGCGGGAAGTCCGCCGAAATCCCATTCTGCACAAATGTAGGGGCCGGGGCGCACAATAACGTAAAGACCCATATCCTGAGCTGTTTTCACAAAGCGCTCAATATCAAGCATTCCCTCAAAGCAGAATTCGCCCTTACGTGGCTCGTGGAAATTCCACGGAACGTAGGTTTCAACAGTATTAAGACCTGCTGCCTTTAATTTAAGAAGTCTGTCCTCCCAATATTCGGCAGGAATTCTGAAATAGTGCATTGCACCTGAATAGATGTGGAACTCCTCACCATCCATATAAAACTTTTTGTTTTTGATTTCAAGCATAATATTTTCTCCTGTTGTTTAAGTCTGCGGAACAACCTTTTCCACACCGCCGATAATTCTTTGCACGCGGTCAGGGCGTCGTGTTGTTATGTTGTCGGGGCAATATGAAAGAATCTTGTATATTTCGTGCTCCTTGCTCACAGTCCAGATTGACACTTTAAGACCTGCATCGCGGAAGGCCTGTACAAGCTCCTTTGAGGCGTTATCCTTGTTGAAGTTTATTCCCACGGCACCACAGCCCTTTACAGTATCCACAAGTGACTGCAGATATTCCGCTGTGTGCTCCTTCTTGGGAAGCACATCCATATTGAGATAATAAGCGATTTCAGGGCATTCCTTTTTCACAATTTCAGTATCCTTTTCAAAAATACCTGTAAAGAAAATTCTGTCAAGCATACCTGTTTTTATGGCGATTTCCTGCACAAGGTGAAGCTCCTCCGTGCTTTTAACGTCAACGTTCACCTGAAGTCCGTCATATTCCTTAACCTTAAGGAAGGCCTGTTCAAGAGTAACCTCGCCGCCAACAGGTGCATCGTGAGAAAGTATAATATCTCCGTTATGGTGCCTTACGTCAAATTCAACTATATCCGCACCGTATTTCACGCCCACCTCAATAGACTGAAGTGAGTTGTCAGGAGTTTCAACACAGCCTGTGTGTGCAGTATAGGTAAAGCCGTTGGGGAACGCCTCGGCATCAGAAACCAAATCTCGGATACTGTCAAGGGTTACCATTTTGCACACGGCACCTGCCACAGCAGATGCACAAAGCACACCTGAAACCACCTTCAATAATTTTTTCATATTACCACCTCTTCATTTGATTATACAGTTTTCTTTCACCAAAAACAAACAGAAAATAAAAAACAGCAACTACAACAAATAATGGTGCTCCACTTTGTTGTAATTGCCTAATTATTATTCCGGATTTATTACTTTGCCGACGTAAGCATCACTCATTCAACCGTTACACTTTTGGCAAGGTTTTTTGGCTTGTCAATGCTGCAGCAGCGAAGCTTTGCGGTGTAATAGCTCAATAGCTGCAGGGGTATTACAAGCAGGGAGCCTGCAAGCTCATCTGCCACGTCACTTACGCATATTATCACGTCGGCACCCTGCATATAGCCTTTTCGCGACGGTGTAGTTACACCAACAACCCTTGCTCCGCGAGCGCTGACCTCACTCATATTGCTTACTGTCTTTGAAATAACCCTGCCCTCCCCTGCAACTGCAATCACAGGGGTGTTCTGCTCAATGAGGGAAATCGTGCCGTGCTTCAGCTCACCCGCGGCATAGGCCTGGCTGTTTATATAGCTGATTTCCTTCATTTTAAGCGAGCCCTCACAGGCAGTTGCCAAATCACCAAGCCTTCCGATATAAAATATGTCGCGGGCTTTGTACAGCTCCTTTGCAACACCCTTTACCGCCTCGTTAACAAGCTCAAGAGTTTCCCTGATTCTTTCAGGAAGCTGCACAAGCTCGTTTACGAGAAAATCATATTTTTCAGCCTCAAGGGTACCCCGCAGCCTTGCAACGTAGAGGGCAAGAGAATATAGCGCCACAAGCTGTGCCGAATAAGCCTTCGTGGTGGCAACGGCTATCTCCTTGCCTGCACGTGTAAAAATCACGTTTTCACTTTCCCGTGCCATAGCACTTCCCTGTACGTTTACAATTGACAGCACCTGTGCGCCGCAGTGCACCGCAAGGCGCATTGAGGCAAGCGTATCGGCAGTTTCACCGCTCTGACTTATAAAAACTGCAAGGCTCTGCGGTGTTATAAGGGGCTCCGCATATCTGAACTCCGAGGCAATCTCCACCCTGCAGGGGATTTTGCACAGAGCCTCAACAATTCTTTTACCCACAAGACCCGTATGGTATGCAGACCCACAGGCAACGAAAACAATTTCGCGTATATCCTCCTTGAAAAAATCGTCATCAATTGAGGAATCGGGCAAATAAACCGTTTTGTTCTTCACAAGGCTTCTGACAGTACGCTCCACAGCCTCCGGCTGCTCCATAATCTCCTTGAGCATATAGTGCTCAAAGCCACCCTTTTCAAAATCGCCCTTGTCAAAGGCAAGACCCTCTGCAGACTTTTTTATTTCCATACCCGAAGCGTCGTAAAAGGTAACACCCGATGCCTCGGCACGGCAGATTTCACCGTGCAAAAGCCTGTAAGCCTGTCTTGGAGTATCGTCTATGGCACCACCGTCGGAGGCAATGTAGGCTCCGCTGTCGCACTGTGCAACAACAAGTGGACTGGAGCTTGCGGCGGCAAAAATGCTATCGGAAAAATCGCGGCACAAAATACCGAAGGCATAGGAGCCCTTAAGCACGGCACAGGCGTTTGCTATTGCGCTGACAGGGTCGCCCTTGTAATACTTCACAAGCAGGTGCACAAACACCTCGGTATCAGTATCCGAAGCAAAATCAGTATCACCCTTCAGCAGACTCCTTTTTATTTCCTCTGCATTTTCAATAATGCCGTTGTGAACAACTGCAAACATATTATCGCGACTCAGGTGGGGGTGTGCATTTTCCTTGGTTGGCATACCATGTGTTGCCCAACGCGTGTGGGCAATTCCGATTACGCTTTCAGGAGAAAAGACCTTCAGCTCCTTACGGAGCTCACTTATTCTGCCCACCGCCTTATACCCCTTGATGGCG
>JAGBTL010000172.1 GCA_017631355.1 Clostridia bacterium | reverse complement strand
TTGTGGTTACGGTCAACAAATGTGATAAGGTTTGTAAGCTTGTAGTGAGCGGCACTCATTGCAGCCTCCCAGTTTGAGCCTTCGTCAAGCTCACCGTCACCGAGAACAACGAATGTCTTATAATCCTTATTAAGAAGTCTTGCAGCGAGGGCTGTACCTACACCGATTGAAAGTCCGTGGCCAAGTGAGCCTGTTGATGCATCAACACCAACAACCTTGTTTGAGTCAAGGTGCATACCCATCTTGGAGCCGGAAAGGTTGAATGTTTTAAGCATTTCCTTATCGTTGAAGCCAAGGTCGCAAAGAACAGGCGCATAGGCAATACCTGCATGACCCTTACTTAAGATAAAGCGGTCGCGGTCCTCCCAGTTGGGATCCTCAACCTTAATGTGCATATACTTGTGGTAGCACACTGTCATAATATCCATAACGCTCATACCGCCACCGATGTGACCGCTGCCTGCCCAATAAGTTGTGTCAAGGCAAAGGTTACGGAGATCATTTGCTTTCTTTTCAAGAGCAAGCCACTCCTGTTTTGAAAGTGCCATTTTTATTCCTCCTATTGATTAAAATCAATTGTATTTACTTAAAAAAGTTCGGGGTGAAGCTTCTTAACCGCCTTGAATGAATCCTCGGCAATTTCAATTGTTCTGTTGATATCCTCGTGAGTGAGGGCTGCGTTGATGAAGTGGTTGTGGTGTGATGAGAAGAACGCACCACGATTTACACACTCTGCAACCCAATCCTGATGAAGAAGGAGTGAATCATCGTTAGCAATTCTCAGGTAGAACAATGCGGGAGCACCTGATACAACAAGGTCAAAGCCGTGCTCTGCACCTGCAGCCTTAAGGCCGTCGGTAAGCTCTGTACCTAATTCGTGGAAGAGCTTGGGAGCGTCAATTGCCTTAAGCTTGTTGATACAAGCGATACAAGCAGCAAAGGGAACTGCACTCATCCAGTATGAGCCTGTGTATGAAAGGCTTGATGCTGCATTTTTAAGGAACTCCTTACCGCAGAAGGCTGACATATTGTAGCCGTTTGCAAGTGCCTTACAGAAGCAGATGATGTCTGCCTCAAAGCCGAAGAAGTGGTCACTGCCTGCAAGGTCAAGACGGAAGCCGCAGCGAACGTCGTCAACGATAAGCACAATACCGTGCTTTGTGCAAAGCTCGCGAACCTCTTTCCAGAAGCCTGCATCGGGGAAGTAGTTGTCAAGGAAGTTACCATGATTATAGGGCTGTGCAATAAGTGCTGCGATTTCGCCGTCGTTTTCAGCAATAATCTGCTTGAGGCCCTCAATATCGTTCCAGCGTGCATAAAGGTTGTTTGCTACGTCCTCAGGTGTAACACCGGGGTAGTCAATCTTCTGCACCATGGGAGAAACGCCGTGGTAGAAGTTGTTGAAGAAAATAAGCTTTTTTCTATGTGTATGTGCACGTGCTGTGAGGATAGCACCCTGTGTTGCGTCGTTACCGTTCTTTGCAAAGAATGCCCAGTCTGCACTTGCAACTGTGTCAACAAGAAGCTCTGCACATTCAACCATAATCTTTGAGGGTGATGTTGTGCAGTTGCCTAATTTGATCTGCTCAATAGCGGCAGCGTCAACGTCCTCGTCGCAATAGCCGAGAATGTTGGGGCCGTAAGCACACATATAGTCAATGTACTTGTTGCCGTCAACGTCCCAGAAATATGTACCCTGTGCCTTCTCGGAGAAGCGGGGCCATCTGTTTACGGGAATGAACTGACCCTCAGCAGGGCCAAGGTGACCATAAACACCTGAGGGGATAACCTTGGTAGCTCTGTCATACCACTGGTCTGAATTTGTGTTGTTATATAAAGGGAATTTCTTACTCATTTCGCTACCTCCTTATCCTATATATAATGCAACTCTGTCAAGAATTCTGTTTACGTTATCAAGCATGCTTACAAGACCGTGCATTTCAATTTTACCCGTACCGATGCATGTGAGGGCGTTAACCTTGCCGTCAAAAAGTGCACGTGCAGTTTCAATTGATTCAAAAATCATTGCTGAACGATACTTTTCAGGAGCCTTTTTGAGTGTAACAAGGCGATGGTCCTTACAAACAAGCTCAACTGCGGGGCCGTTCTTAATGCCGATGAGAACGCTGCCGTCCTCAATTGACTTTGCGCTGAATTTACCGATCTGGTCGTTGTTACCGATCTGTGCAATAGCAACACCGATTGTGTAAAGCATAAGTGTTGTGCTTCTCTCAAAGAAAACAGGGTCCTTAAGATCCTCTTCAGATGCTCTCATATACTTTGTGAGTATATCGGTAAGAGCTGTGAACTTTTTGAGAAGGAAGTTGATGTGTAAAAATCCTTTTGAAGGAATGGGGGTTACTGTGCCGTCAATAAGGCCGTTGAACTTCTCACAGCTGGAGAAGGGAAGCTTAACGTCACAGGAGCCAACACCCTGCTCCATACGGCATTTGCCGTTTTTGAAGTAAAGTGTAGCAGCGGGGCCGCCCTTAACCTCAAGACCGATTGAAATAGGCTTCTGGTCCTGAAGGAGCTCAGATGCTTCGGGAACGATTTCGCAAAGGTTCTCCAAAGTGCCGAGAATAGCATACATATTTATGTACGCAAGAGTTTTTGAATCCATTAAATTTTGCAAAGCATTATCCTCCTTTTAATTTCATCATAATAACTTCGATTATAAGTCCATTCTATTTTAACAAAAGAATGGTGCAATGTCAACAAACAATCTTTTTTATTTGTGTTTTATTTTGTTGAATTTCTCCGTATGAGCAAAATGTTCAAAAATGTTTAAAAGTCGCGTAAATAGTGCATAAAACGAGGGTTGTTTTTTTGTTCAAGTTCCACACTATTTTTTTGCGACAAGGTTTTTGCTTGACAAATATATAATGTATGATATAATATGAGGTGAATATCAATTCACCCAAGGAGGAATAACAAATGGATACAAGATTTGCTATCAGCGAGTATCATGACGCTGCTGCCATTAACAGACAGCTTGATGAACTCATCAAAAAGCCTATCTACACTATCAAGCCCGACGTACTCAAACAGTACGAGGAAGAATACTACGACAAGAAGTGCGCAAAGAGCAAGGAGATGATCTCAGAAGCAAAGCAGGTTATCCCCGGTGGCGTTCAGCACAACCTTGCCTTCAACTATCCCTTCCCCCTCGTTTTCACAAAGGCAGAGGGCATGAAGCTTTACGACGTTGACGGCAACGAGTATTTTGACTTCCTTCAGGCAGGTGGCCCCACAGTTCTTGGCTCAAACCCCAAGGTTGTCAGAGATCAGGTTATCGATCTTCTCAACACCTGCGGTCCTTCAACAGGTCTTTTCCACGAGTTTGAATACAAGCTTGCAAAAAAGATTTCTGACAGCGTTGAAACTGTTGATATGTTCCGTATGCAGGGCTCAGGTACTGAGGCTTGTATGACTGCAGTTCGTGTTGCTCGTCTTGCAACAGGCAAAAAGAACATCATCAAAATGGGTGGCGCATACCACGGCTGGTCAGACCAGTTAGGTTATGGTATCCGTGTTCCCGGTTCAAAGTTCACACAGGCAAGCGGTGTTCCGCTTTACCTCTTCAAGCACACACAGGAGTTCTTCCCCGGTGACCTTGACGACCTTGAGAGAAAGCTCCGCGCAAACCTCCTTCGCGGTGGTACAGCAGCTGTTTTCATTGAGCCCATCGGTCCCGAGAGCGGTACAACTCCCGTTCCCTATGACTTCAACAAGGGCGTTGAAAGACTTTGCCGTAAGTACGGTGCTCTCCTTGTATTTGACGAGGTTGTTACAGGCTTCCGTATCGGTATGGCAGGTGCTCAGGGCTACTACGGTGTTTCTCCTGACCTTACAATCTTTGGTAAGGTTATTGCCGGCGGTTATCCCGGCGCAGGCGGCGTAGGCGGTAAGAAGGAATATATGAAGTACCTCGGTGCAGGTCTTGACGATTCAGGTATGAAGATCAAGAAGGCATTCACAGGCGGTACAATGACTGCTAACCCCCTTTCATGCTGTGCAGGTTACTTCACTCTTGAAGAAATTGACAAGCAGAACGCATGTCAGAAGGCTGGCCTTATGGGTGACAGACTCACACAGGGTCTTCAGGAGCTTATTGTTAAGCACAACCTTCCCTTCGTTGCATTGAATTAGGGCTCTGTTTGCCACCTTGAAACAGTTGGTACAATTCACAACTCAATTGACTGGTGCAAGCCCTGGTCAATCCCCGGCGTTATCTCCGCTACAAGCGAAAGAAAGAAAGAAATGCAGTACATGGGCGCAGCTTACATGGCAGAGGGTCTTGTTACTCTTGCAGGTAGCCGTCTCTATACAAACGCATGCTACACTCCCGAGCTCATCGACGAAGCTCTTACAAGATTTGACAGAGTTTTCGCTAACGTTGCAGTTAAGGAAGGCTGATTCTAAAAACAGAAATGCCACGGATAAACCCGTGGCATTTTTAAGCCATTGAATTAAATGAAAGGAATTTAATACTATGGATATTTTACAGGCTAAAGAAATAGTTATCAAAGCCGGTCACGAGCTTCTTAAGGCAGGCCTTATTGTCCGCACATGGGGTAACATCAGCTGCCGTATTGATGATAAGAGCTTTGTTATCACTCCCAGCGGTAAGGCTTACGATACACTCACTCCCGACGATATCGTTCTCGTAAACATTGCTGACCTCAGCTATGAGGGTGACGTTAAGCCCTCATCAGAAAAGGGTATTCACGCATCCTGCTACGAGCTGCGTCCCGATATGAACTTTGTTATCCACACTCACCAGAAGAATGCTTCTGTTGTAAGCACACTTGGTATTGACATCAACCGTGTGCCTGAGGACTATGCCGCTATTATCGGCAAGGACGTTCCCTGTGCCAGCTACGGTCTTCCCGGTCAGCCCAAGCTCCGTGAGGGTGTTATCGGTGCAGTTAAGCGCTCCGAATCAAAGGCTGTTATTATGAAGCACCACGGTGCAGTATGCATGGGCACAAGCTATGAGGATGCCTTTGCAGTTGCAACTGCACTTGAAAGCGTTTGCGAGCAGTTCATTATTGAACGCTGCTGCGATATTTCAGGCAAGGCAGTTGAGACCTTCTCAGGTGTTGTTGACTACGTTACAGGCGTTATCAAATCAGGTGACAAGTACAAGGCTGCAACAGAATTTGCTCCCTGCAACAGCGCAAGAAAGGGCAACTTCCTTTTCGTTGGCGAGGAGGGTAAGCACGCTGCAATCATCGACCTTAAGAGCGGTGCTCAGGTTGGCGGTGGCGAAATCCCCGACAGCGCAGACCTTCATTGGGCAATCTACAAAAAGAGAGATGACGTTAACTACATCCGTCACACCAAGGAAGAAAACGTTGTGGCAATGTCAAGAAAGGGCAACACAATGAAGCCCCTGCTTGATGACCTTGCTCAGCTTTGCGGTCCCAAGATTAAAACCGCTATCTTCAACCCCAACGAAACACTCAACACAAGCAAAAAGGTTGCAAAGGCTCTCGGCAAGAACAATGCTGTGCTCATTAAGGACAATGGTGCCATCTGTGTTGCAGGCAACGAGTACGATGCAGAGGCTGTTGAGCTTGTTATGGAAAAGGGCTGCAAAACAGCTGTTGGCGCAGAGCTTTATGCAGGCGTTAAGCCCATCGGCGCTCTTGATGCTAACATTATGAGAATTGTATACAAATTAAAATATTCTAAGAAGGCAGGAAAATAAGAACTTAATGCAAAATGCAAAATTATCGGGCACTGCGTGCGGCTATTATAAAGTTGTGCGCCTAACTAACAGAAGGCAGACCGCAGCCGGAACTACCCACCACCAACGCCTTCGGCATCGGTCCCCCTCCCTAGGGTTAGGGAGGTAAGGTTTTCCCCTTAATTTAACTTTTGAATTTTGAATTTAAAATTTTTCTTTACAAATCTGTTTTCTTATGATATAATACTCAAGCCTTATGACTCGGAGTGCGGAGTAAGCTCGTTTCAAGAGCACTCACCTACCGTTTTCTGGGTTGTTTGGGAATAATATAATGAGGTGAAAAAAATGACACAGGCAGAAAAGCAGGCAATTATTGCAGAATATGCTACACACGAGGGCGACACAGGTTCTCCCGAGGTACAGATCGCTGTTCTCACAAAGAGAATCAACGACCTTAACGCACATCTTAAGAACAACATGAAGGACCATCACTCACGTCGCGGTCTTCTTAAAATGGTTGGTCACAGAAGAAACCTTCTTGCTTACCTTCAGAAGACAGATATTGAGCGTTACCGTTCAATCATTGCAAGACTTGGTCTTCGTAAATAATTGCTCTATTCGGGACAAACGGAAAACCGTTTGTCCCGTTAGCCGTTTTTTAAAACGGTTTTTTTAGTAAAAAATTCCGTAAACCGAGGGTTTAGCGATAAAGAAAAGTGCAAATTATTTTTACATTTTTCTTTGTTGCTAATCCACAGGTACGGAAAAATAGGATAAAAGAAAAGAGGTAAAAAAAGTATGTTTTTCAAGGATTTCAAAACATTTGAAACAGAAGTTGCCGGCAGAAAGTTAGTTATTGAAACCGGCAAAATGGCACAGCTTGCAAACGGCGCTTGTATCGTTCGTTACGGCGAAACAGAGGTTCTTTGTACAGCT
Source organism: Clostridia bacterium (assembly GCA_017631355.1). Classification (GTDB taxonomy): domain Bacteria; phylum Bacillota; class Clostridia; order Oscillospirales; family Acutalibacteraceae; genus DTU089. Next base: position 10,192 of record JAGBTL010000172.1, on the reverse strand, counting down.
ACAATGGCTCCCAAGCCCCGCGAAGGCGTTGACTTCTTCCCCCTTTCAGTTGACTTTGAGGAGAAGCTTTACGCAGTAGGCAGAATCCCCGGCTCATTCCAGCGCCGTGAGGGTAAGGCATCTGAAAAGGCTGTTCTTACATCACGTGTTATCGACAGACCCATTCGTCCCCTCTTCCCCAAGGATATGAGAAACGACGTTTCTGTTGTTGCTACAGTTATGTCAGTTGACCCCGACTGCTCACCTGAAATTGCTGCTCTCTGGGGTGTTTCCACAGCAATTGCAATTTCTGACATTCCGTGGGAGGGTCCCGTATCAAGCGTATCACTCGGTCTTGTTGACGGTCAGTACGTAATCAACCCCACTCTTGAGCAGAGAGGCAAAACAGAAATGACTGTTACAGTTGCTTCAACTGATAGCCTTGTTGCTATGATTGAAGCAGGTGCAAACGAAATCTCAAACGAGGTTATGTTTGACGGTATTATGTTTGCTCACGAGGAAAACAAGAAGATTGTTGAGTTCATTAAGTCAATCGTTGCTGAAATCGGCAAGGAAAAGGTTGCATTTGAATCAAACGATCCTTCAGAGGAGCTTTACGAGGCTATCAAGGCATTTGCTATTGATGACGTTAAGGCTGCTCTTGATACAGACGACAAGAGAATCCGTGACGAAAGACTCAAGCCCATCTACGATGCAGTTCACGCAGAGTTTGATGAAAAATTTGCTGACGAGGCTGACAAGATTGAGGATTGTCTTTACAAGCTTCAGAAGTTCATCGTTCGTCGTTGGCTCCTTGACGAGGGCAAGCGTGTAGACGGCCGTGGTATTGATGATATCCGTCCCCTTAACGCTGAAATTGACCTTCTTTCAAGAGTACACGGTTCAGGTATGTTCACACGTGGTCAGACACAGGTTCTTTCAATCACAACACTTGGTACTGCACGCGATGCACAGATGCTTGACGGTATTGACGAGGACGTTGAAAAGAGATACATCCACCACTACAACTTCCCCTCATATTCAGTTGGTGAAACAAAGCCCTCACGTGGCCCCGGCAGACGTGAAATCGGCCACGGTGCACTTGCTGAAAGAGCACTTCTTCCCGTTATCCCCTCAATGGAGGAGTTCCCCTACACAATCCGTGTTGTTTCTGAGGTTCTTTCTTCAAACGGTTCAACATCACAGGGCTCAGTTTGTGGCTCAACACTTGCTCTTATGGCTGCCGGTGTTCCCATTAAGGCTCCTGTTGCAGGTATCTCCTGCGGTCTTATCTCTGAGGGCGACCGCTTCATGACAATGGTTGACATTCAGGGTCTTGAGGACTTCTTTGGCGATATGGACTTCAAGGTAGCAGGTACAAAGAACGGTATCACAGCTATTCAGATGGACCTTAAGGTTCACGGTCTTACACCCGAAATCATCAAGGAAGCATTTGAGAAGACATACAAGGCTCGTATGTACATCCTTGACGAAATTATGAACCCCGTAATTTCAGAGCCCAGAAAAGAGCTTTCAACATACGCTCCCAAGCTCCTTTCAACTAAGATTGACGTTGACAAGATTGGCGACGTTATCGGTAAGCAGGGTAAGGTTATTCAGAAAATCTGCGCAGAGTGCAACTGTAAGGTTGACGTTGAAGAGGATGGTACAATCTTCGTTACAGCTGTTGACATCAACGATGCAAACCGCGCACTTGATATTATCAACACAATCGCAAATGATCCCGAAATCGGTGCTATCTACAACGGCGTTGTTACAAGACTTATGTCATTCGGCGCATTCGTTGAAATTGCTCCCGGTAAGGAAGGCCTTGTTCACATCTCAAAGCTTGACGTTAAGAGAACAGAAAAGGTTGAGGATTGCGTAAACGTTGGTGACCAGATTATGGTTAAGGTTACTGAGATTGACGATCAGGGCAGAATTAACCTTTCTCGCCGTGATGCACTTATTGAGGTTGAGGGTCTTGTACCTGAAAACGACGACGAGCCCGAAAGAGAGCGCCGTCCCAGAAGAAACTTCAACAGAGGCAGAAGAGACTAATAGCTAAACAAAAAGCCACTCATCCGAGTGGCTTTTTTAATTTTAAAATGCAAAATTATCGGTGCTACAACGTTATTATAATGCTGAATCATTGACAATTTGCTGTAATATAATGTAGAATATTATCATAAAATAAACTAAGGAGGTTTATTTATGGAATATGTAATTATTATTGTAGTCGCTTTATTGCTCGCACTCGTTGTGGCTAACGTGCGAATTGTGCCTCAGGCTCACGAATACGTTATTGAGTTTCTGGGTAAATACAAGCGCACATGGGGTGCAGGCATTCACGTTAAAATTCCTGTAATTGAGCGTATTGCAAAGAAAATTACACTCAAGGAGCAGGTTATTGACTCCCCTCCCCAGCCCGTTATCACAAAGGATAACGTTACAATGCAGATTGATACAGTTGTTTTCTTCAAGATTTTTGATGCAAACCTGTACTCATACGGTGTTGTTAACCCCATAAACGCACTTGAAAACCTTACTGCAACTACACTTCGTAACATTGTTGGTGAATTGGAGCTTGACTCCACACTTACCTCACGTGATACAATCAACGGCAAAATGACGTCTATCCTTGATGATGCTACTGACCAGTGGGGCATCAAGGTTACACGTGTTGAGCTGAAGAACATTATTCCTCCCAAGGAAATTCAGCAGGCAATGGAAAAGCAGATGAAGGCAGAGCGTGACCGCCGTGAAACCTTATTGCAGGCAGAGGGTCACAAGGCAGCAGCAATCACTCGCGCAGAGGGTGACAAGCAGGCACTTGTTCTTGCCGCAGAGGGTGAAAGAGATGCCCGAATTGCTCGTGCAGAGGGTGAAGCAAAGGCTCTCCTCCTTGCAAAGCAGGCAGAGGCTGACGGTATCCGTGCAATTGCAGAGGCTAACCCCACCGAGTCTGTTATAGAGCTTAAGCGTTACGAGGCTCTTGTAAGAATGGCAAACGGTCAGGCTGCAAAGATTATTGTACCCACCGACGTTGTTGAAGCAACAAAGAAGGACGTAATGTTCAGTGAGGCAACAGGTCTTGGCGATTCAACAGAGCAGGGCAAGCCTGCCCCCAAAAAGCCCAAAAAGGCAGACCCGTGCTGCGAATAAATGCAAAATGCAGAATGCAGAATGCAAAATTAAAGGGCGCAAGCGCGGATTATAATGCTGTCGCAAAAATAAGCTTATCGTAGCGTTCCGAAATTTAACATTTTAAATTTAAAATTTATAATTCAAAAATCTCTCACACTGATGTGTGAGAGATTTTTGTTATACATTATTATTCTTCACTCTCTCCATAAAGTCGGAGCAGGCAGGAACTACAAACTTAATACCCTTTTCAACAATTTCAAAGGTTGTTTCCTTTGCAAAGCGAACCTCGCCGTCAACGTTGACTGCCGCCTCCTCCTCGCAGGTGATTTTAACCTTTTTACCTGTTTTGTAAAGTGTTCTGTCCCAGGTAAGGTGCTCACCCTTTTTGTACTGGCCAATAAGGGGTAACAGAGCAAGTCTTGGACAGTCAAAGTTTACAACCACAAAGTCAAGAAGTCCGTCATAGGTAAGTGCCTTGGGCGCGGCAAAGTAACCACCACCGTACCAACGGGAGTTGGTGCCAAGGCAGAACAGGATTTCCGTTGTAAATGGCTCGTCGTCATCAATCTGCACAGTATATTTTCTGCGCATTTTGCCAAAGAACTGTAAAAGAACCGCTATTGTATAAGCGACATCACCCTTAATAAAGGGGAGCTTTTTAACCTTTGCCTGACGTGCACAAACCTCGGCATCAAGACCCATTGAGCACTGATTTATGGCATATTCGTCACCGCATTTGATAAGGTCAAATTCCATAACTGTGCCGTTGATGTGGTCCTTTACGTCGCGAAGGTCCTTTTTATTACCAAAAATTCTGATGAAATCGTTTCCGCTGCCCAAGGGGAATGCGGCAACCTCGGCATTTTCCTTGCAGGCACAGGCATTCACAACCTCCCATAGGGTACCGTCGCCACCACAGGCATAAACCCTTATGTGGTCGCCCTTGTCAACCTGCTGTTTTGCATAATTATAACCGTCACTTGGACCCTCTGTAACGTGAATTTCGTAGTCGGTAATGCCCATTTCAGTCATTGCATCAACAATACCTGCTGCGCAACGCTCGTGGGAAATACCCTTACCGCAGTTGGGGTTAATAATACAAAGATGCTTCACAAAATCACCTCTTATTTGAAGTACATATACAAACGGCACTTAATCATACCGTTATAAAGCTTTCTCTGCTTGTCAGCCTTTCTGCCAAAGCAGTTTTCAAATTCCTCATCGGGAGTAATTACATAATAGCTCCAGCCGTGCTGCTTGTCAAATACTCTACCCATCTGGCGGTAAATGTCCTCCGCTTCCTGCAGGTCAAGAAGCCTTTCGCCATAGGGAGGGTTGCAGATAACAGTACCGCGCTCGCTGTATTTCTTGAAATCCTTGATATCGCGCTTTTCAAAGTGGAGCTTTTTACCAATTGGCAGACGTGATGCATTTTCCATTGCAATTTTAATTGCTGCCGGGTCAATATCAGAGCCGTAGCCAACGAAATCTGTATCTACCTTTTCAAGACTTTTTGCTCTTTCAATTTCTTCCTTCCATATGTTTTTCGGAAGAACGTCAAAGCGCTCTGCCGCAAAATGGCGGTTAAGACCGGGAGCAATATTGTGTGCATAGAGTGCACCCTCAATAAGGAGTGTGCCGCTGCCGCACATGGGGTCGTAAAGTGTGTGGTAATGTCTTAATTTTGCAAGTGCACAAAGTGATGCCGCAAGAGTTTCCTTGATGGGTGCGCCATTCTGCGAAAGGCGGTAGCCCCTCTTGTGCAGACCTGCCCCTGTTGTATCAATAAGGAGTGTTGCCTTATCATTCATAATGGAGAACTGAATCTGGTGCACGGGGCCTGTTTCATCAAACCATGAAACACCATACTTTGATTTCAGCCTTTCAACAACCGCCTTTTTGATGATAGCCTGACAATCACTAACGCTGAAAAGCTTTGATTTAAGTGAATAGCCCTTAACAGGGAAGGCATCTGCCTTGCCAATCCACTCCTCCCAAGGAAGAGCCTTAACACCCTGAAAAAGCTCTTCAAAGGTGGTTGCCTCAAATGAGCCCATAAGAATCTGCACACGCTCTGCAAAGTGAGAGCAGATGTTCACGCGGGCAAGCATATTCTCATCGCCTGAAAAAAGCACTCTGCCGTTTTCAGCTGCAACGTTTTCAGCACCTAAAAAGCGGAGCTCGTCTGCAATCAATCCCTCAACACCAAGAAGGCAGGGAATACAAAAATTAATTTTCATAGTTTTCCTCTTTGTTTTCTTTATTTTCCTCAGCATTTTTCATTGTAAAATAGAATGAAACGCCGTTTTCTTTGTTTTCAAAGCCACATTGACAGCCATGGTTATCAATAATGGATTTCACAATAGCCAGACCAAGACCAAACCTGCCCTCTTTACGGGAGTGAGCCTTGTCTGCGCGGTAGAAGGAGGTGAAAATACCGTCCTTATCCTTATCGCTGATGAAGCTGCCTGTGTTAAACACGCTCACACGTGTTGCCTCGCCCTCATTTTCCACAGAGATTTCAATAAGCATTTCATCCTTAACGTGACTGCAGGCATTCAGGAAAATGTTTGATAGCACTCGTGTCATCTGCTTGCGGTCAGCAAAAGCCTCCGCCTCGCAGCCCTCATAGCTGACTGTTATTCCCTTTTCCTCCACAATCGGGTTAACTGTTTTAAGGAAATCACGGATATATTTATCAACGTCAAAAAGCTCCTTTTCGGGTGCCTTTTGTCCCGAGGTGTACAGGGACTGTTCAAGCATGGACAAAACAAGCTCGTTCATTTTGTCCGCCTCGTTCATAATAATGTCGCTGTATTCACCTGTGGAAGCATCGCTATCCGAAGCATTCATTCGCAGACCCTCCGCATAGCCGCGGATAATGGCAATGGGAGTTTTCAGCTCGTGTGATGCAGCCGAAACAAAGTCCTGCCTCATTTTTTCAATGCGACGCTCCTTTTCAATGTCCGCCTGAAGCTGCTTGTTCTTTTCACGGAGCTCCGTAAGAGCATTGTCAAGAGAGTCGGAAACCTTGTTTATGTTCTTGGCAAGGGTACCGATTTCGTCGTTACGGTCAATGTCCGTTCTTTGTGAGAAATCAAGACCTGCAATTTTTTCCATAACCTCGTTCATCTGAATGAAGGGCTTTGAAAAACGCCTTGAATAGTCAAAAATGAATATAAGTGCAAGAGCAAGTGTGAGAACGGTAATTGAGGTTGTAACCTTAACCGCAACCGAGGCATTTTCCTCAATGGGGTTTTTCTCGGTGAACACCTCTATATGATAGCCGTTTTCAAAATCCTTGCCGTAAAGGATATACTGTGTTGAGCTGCCCTCCGCAGCAACCACGTTAAAATAGCTGCCGTCCTTATTCTCCTTTCGGCTGACAATGTTGAGCCTGTCGCCCGAAACAAATGAGCCGCCGCCCTCATAGAGCATATTGTCGGTTTCGTCATACAAATCTATGCTGACGTCCTCGTTGGTTTCAATCTGTGACAAAACAAGGAAGTAATCCTCCCCTGCTCGCTCCACCTCACGGGCAATATCCTCAAGGGTGTTTTCAACGTTGCTTATGTAAACCTTTTCAAGAAGCTGTGAGTTAATGATGGAAATACCCACAAGACAGGCAGCAATAATTGCGCCCACTTCAAGGAAAAATCTTATACGAAAGCCTATCTTATGCTTTTTCACCAAGCTCACTCTCCTTTAGTAACAAGATTTTAATTTAGTCTTTTCCGCGCTTATTTTTCTATCTTATAGCCTGAGCCGTAAATGGTAACCATGTGTCTTGTTGCCCAAGCACCAAGCTTTGTGCGGATTCGCGCCATGTGTGAATCAACAGTTCTGATGTCACCCACGTACTCGTTGCCCCACAGCTCATCTAAAAGCTGCTCGCGGGAATAAACTCTGCCCAGAGCTGAGCACAGCTTTCTTAAAATTTTGAATTCCTTATATGTTAAGTCAACAATTTCACCATCAAGCCTTACCACGTGTGCCGCAAGGTCCATTATGAAGCCGTCAATTTCAATTGTGTTTTCAGGCGCCCTTTTGACAGCCACCGCTGTGGCACCCCTCTGAAGGAGTGTGTCAATACGCCTCATTAGAACAACAAGGGAAAACGGCTTTGTTACGTAGTCGTCTGCTCCGCACTCAAAGCCCATTATCTGGTCAAAATCCTGTGAGCGGGCAGAAACAAGCATAATGGGAATACCGCTTGTTTCCCTTATTTTTTTGCAAACCTGCCAGCCGTCAATTTCAGGCATCATAATATCAAGCAGAGCAAGTGCAATATCAGGATTGCTTTTGAAAAGCTGCAAAGCCTCTTCGCCATCCTCTGCCTCAAGGACGGTGTGACCCTCCTTAGTAAGACAGTCACCTATAAGCCTTCTGATGAGCTGCTCATCATCAGCAATAAGTATTTTAGCCATTCTCTGCGCCTCCCTTGCACAACGGACAAACTCTCATGCATATTCCGCAGACAGCACCTCTGCCGATATGCTGAAACTGCTTTTTCATATACTCGCTGCATACCGCAGGGCTGAACATTTCCTCACGCTTTATGCCGGGCTCGTAGCTCCTGCCCAATATTGCGCCTGAGGGACAAGCCTTAACACATCTGTCACAGCCTGTGCACAGATTCTCTGTCATTTCACCCTCGCCCTCAAGCGGACAGTCGGTGAAAAGTGTGCCAAGCCTTACACGTGTGCCGTGTTTGCGGTGAATAAACATACTGTTTTTGCCGATTCCGCCAAGTCCGGACTTGCGTGCCGCCTCCTTGTGGGAGTATCTGCCGTTGAAGGGTGTGCCGGGCATACTTTGTGATGCACCGATTGTTATGTAATTATAGCCCTTGCTGTTAAGAAACAAGCCAAGCTCAAGCAGACACCTGTCAATAAAGGCATTGACCGTGCGGTAATGGTGGAAATACGTGGGTGTTGGTCTGTCGGTAATTTCATCAACAATAGCGTCGGACAAGCGGACAACTATGCTGACACAATTCTTTAGCTCGCCTGTATCTGCATTGTCAATGCAGGCAAAGCCAACGTCGCTTACACCCCTTGAGAGCAAAAATTCCTTAATTTCCTGTTCAAGCATTTTCTACCCTCATTTTCTCCATACAGGCAAGCACCATTTCATTTACAGCGCGACACTCACGGTAATGCTCCTTGTGGGACTCCATAGCCTCAATAAACCTGAGCGCACTCAACGCCTCGTTGCCCATGTGGTATTTTTTATCAATATCGGGAACAAGCTCTGTGGCAGCTCCCTTATTGTCATATAAATAAATGTTATCCGTCTGTGAAATGCTGCCAATGGCAATTGTGCCAAGGTCGCCCATAATCTGTGAAACGCCTCTGCTCTGCCCAACCTTGGAATAGGTTATGGTGATGATTTTATCATCATATTTAAAAATTGCAGAGCCGCTGCCGTCTGCCCCTGTGAAAAGGCGGTGCTGACAGGGTATGATTTCCTCCGGCACTCCAAAAATATCCACCACAGGATAAACACAGTAAATGCCAAGGTCATTAAGGGCACCTGTTTTCATTTCAGGGTTAAAAATGTTTGGGTTTTCGCCTCGCATCAAAGCAGGGTATTTTGAAGAAAGCTGTGAAAAATCAATGTTGGCACTCTGAATTCTGCCGATTTTGTTTACTGCATCCTTTAAAGGCTGCCTTGCAGGTGAGTGCATATACATAATAGCCTCAAAGTAAACAAGACCCTTACTGTCAGCAAGCTGACAAAGCTCCTTGTATTCCTCAAGGGTAATAGTAATGGGCTTTTCGCAGATAACGTGCTTGTTGTTGAGAAGCAGCGCCTTACATTGCTCAAAATGGCACACGTTGGGACTTGCAACGTAAACCAAATCCGTATCCGATTCAAGAAGCTCCGTAAAATTTGTAAATACACGCTTTGCACCTGTTTCCTGTGCAAAAGCCCTGCCCTTTTCGGGTGAGCGTGAATATACGCCGTCAAAACTGAGCCCCTCGTGAAGGGATGCACCCTCAATAAAGGAGCGTGTTATCCATGACGTGCCAATAACAGAATAATTAACCAACGTGCTCACCTCACTACATAAAAATACATTGTAATTATACTATTTATAATATATAATTGCAAGTCAAATGATGCGGTGTATATTGCACAAAAGACAAAATTATGATATATTTTTTATATCAGATTTAAAATGGGTGCTATGCTATGAAAAAAATTTTTGCCGTGGCTACAATTCTGTGTGCCGCAATAACTCTGCTGGGTTGCTTTTCCAAAAAGCCCACCGACAATACAACTACATATCAGCTCACAACAATTGTTTACGTGCAGGGAAGCACAAATGCCACTCCCACGGACAACCTGCCGGCGGACACTCAGCCCATTCAGGGTGAAGCTGATGCCACACAGGCTATTACCGACACCGTTTCGGACACCGCGCCCATTGTTGAGCCGGACACAGTCCCTGCCCCCGACCCACAGGAAAGCACAACCCTTGGCAAAACAGGTGAAATGGCTTTTTCCGACGACCCTGCCAACAGATATATCAGCGCAGTTGCCACAAAATACGGAGTGGACAGCACAAGGCTTGTCGCCCTTTACACCGTACCTGAAAACGATGCAAACATTGTGCTTGAATTTGACGGCACCACCGACAGCAACGGCAAGCTTATCCGCAACGACCAAACACTTGTTGCAATTTATTCAATTGACAAAGCCCTTAACAGCAAGCGCGCAAGCAAGGATTCAAGCAAAAACGAATATCCCTATGGCGAAATGATGGTTATGTTTATTTCAACCACAAAGTACATTATGCCGGAGTTTGAAAATCAATTTTAAATTGTAAATTATACATTCAACATTAAGGGGAAGCTTCGCTTCCAAACATTATAATCGGCACGACGTGCCCCGAAATTTAACATTTTAAATTTAAAATTAAAAATTAAAAACACTCTGCGAAAGCAGAGTGTTTTGTTATATCATATCTTTAGTGCCAAAATCTTTGAGGGGTAATTTTATTACCTCACCTGTTTTCTGACTTTTGTAAATTGCAAGTATAATTTCAACTGCTCGCCTG